>JALTUD010000136.1 GCA_027047735.1 Flavobacteriales bacterium
AATTAACCTCTACTAAGTATAAGGAATCAAAAAACGCTTTATATCGTCTATTTTGCTCGTGTTAGGGATACAATCCCTAAAGCAAGTAAAAAGAGCGGTAAGGAAATAAAAACATTTTATGGTGCTTATTTACATTAGGTTAGGGATATAACCCCTAACGCGAAACAGACGAACACAAAGAAAACCGGTTTAGTATGAGATAAAAGAGTATTGGTAGCAGAGAATATAAAAAAAGCTAAATTCCATCAATTGCAGGAATTTCCTTTCCTATCACCGATTTTTCTATATAACCTTCATCAGGATAATAAATAAACAAACAAGCTCCTTCTTTAATTTTACTTACAATATCAAAATAATCTTGGTGCGGTAAAGCCGGACAACCGTAACTTCTCCCCAAACGTCCGTTTTCCTCAATAAATTCATAACTTACATAATCAGCAGCGTGAATAACAATTCCTCTGTCTCTCGCATTACTGTTGCTAAATTCTAAACCATCTAATTTCAAAGAAAAATCGTGTTTCCCATTGTAGGTTTCTCTAGTCAGATAAAATCCGATGCTACTCTTATGGCTACCGTCTTGATTAGAAAATGCTTGAGAAAATTCTTCCCCTGTATTACTCCCGTGTGCGACCAAGGTCTTGTAAACCAGTCGTTGATTAAACATATCGATTAGAAAAAAACGTTCATTGTTGGAAGATTCGGTAAAATCAATGATGGTCAAATAACGATCGTTTTTTAAAACACCTTTGTTCTTTAATTCAAAATAACCTCTAACTGCCCGATCAAACGCTTCGTAGGGCAGTGCATCGTCTGCCAATTGTTCGTAAAAACAATCTAAAAAAGCCCTATATTCTATTTCTTTTTTACGCTCTTCGTCAACTGTTTTATTTGATGTTTCATACGTTGCCACTTTTCCTGCCCGCATAGAAAAACAACCAAAAAAAACAGTAAAACCAAGCAATACTAACCACTTCATAAGCCCACGAAGATAATACAAAAGCCTTCAATTTCAAAACTTTATCAAAAACAGCAATGATTTTTAAACATTTTTAACACCAAACAAATTCATAATTCTTTCTTACCTTTGACACGCAGATAAATAACAACGTCATGATTTTTGAATTTAACGGATTCAAGCCGGTAATACATCCTACTGCTTTTATTCACCCGCAAGCCAATGTAACAGGCAATGTTTTTATAGGGAAAAATGTCTATGTAGGTCCCGGTGCCGTACTTCGAGGTGACTGGGGCAAAATAGTAATAGAAGACGGATGTAACGTACAAGAAAATTGCACAATTCATATGTTTCCGGGTACAACCACAACCTTGAAAGAAGGTGCTCACATTGGGCACGGTGCAATTATACACGGCGGCACAATCGGAAAGAATACTTTAATCGGGATGAATGCCGTAATTATGGATGAAGTGGTTGTAGGAGATGAATCAATTATTGGAGCTTTATGTTTTGTTCCTGCAAAAATGATAATTCCAAAAAGAAAAATAGTAGTCGGAAATCCGGCTAAAATCGTAAAAGATGTTAGTGATAAAATGATTGCATGGAAAACGCAAGGAACAGCTCTTTACCAACAACTTCCTCAAGATTGTAGAGATTCATTAAAAGAATGTATTCCATTAACAGAAGCGGAAGAAGACCGTCCCGTTCAAGACGATTCATATAAGATATGGAAAGATTCAAAATAATTTTTATACTACTTATTCCTTTCTTTCTTTTATCTAATTCTTTTACAAAACCGTTGGAGAATAGAAGCACAACGGAACAAGATTGGAAAGTTAAGGATGTTATAGTATATCAAAATACTTCGATTCCTATAGAAGAAAGAGAGGCTATTTTGATTCTTCCCGGTGTCGGTGATTCCCAAAAAGGAAGAAAACGACAATTAGAGGCTTTTAGTAATGTCGGGTATGACCTTTATATTCCTGATTATTTAAGTAGAAAGACTGTTCAAGACTGTGTCAATAACCTTTCCGTTTTTATAGAAAAATACAACTTAAAATCGTATAAAAAAGTACATGTTATTGCTTATATAATGGGGGCTTGGGTTATTAATTCTTATTTGAATATGGATACCTTACCTAATTTAGCTTCTATTGTTTATGACCGTAGCCCTCTTCAAGAAAGAGCACCTCAACTTGTTGTAGATAAAATTTCTTTGGTTGGAAAAATAATGTTCGGTACACTTATAGAAGATTTAGTAACTAAACCGTATCAACCTATTGCTAATGATAATGTTAAAATTGGACTTTTGGTTGAAAGTACAGCAACTAATTTGGTTAAGTTTTTTAAAAAGAAAACATTAAGTTACGGTGATTTAGATTGG
>JALTUD010000137.1 GCA_027047735.1 Flavobacteriales bacterium
TTTCCTGCTTGTTTGATTAATTCTCGGACAACTAAACGCCCAATTCTACCAAATCCGTATAAAACTACATCTTTGGGCTGAAAAGTATGTTTATCTTGACCGATAAAATTTTCCAATTTATTGGATAAAAAATCGTTGATTGAAGTGTAGTTTGCTTTTTCTTCAATATATTCTGCTGTTAGCTTACCTAAGTCTATTTTTGACGGTGCTAAATCTACATTCAGCATTGCACTTGCTACTTCTGCTGCGGTATGAATATCGATGGGTTGGTTCAATACTTTGTTGGCGTAGTTTGAAAATAGGTTAATTACTTCAGGAAGGCTTATATCAACTAAGTGATTTCTGAATAGAACAAGTTCTACTCCTTTGTTAAACATTAAATTGCCAACGGAGTTAACTAAATCTACCGCTGCTTTTTTTTGTTTTACATAGTCGTTAAGACCTTCTTGATACCCTGCTTTTTTTTCTAATGTTTCCATTACTTGTATTTATGATTGTTTTATAAAAAAGAAAATCGCCCCGAAAACTCAAGGCGATTTTATATTGTTTATCCTAAATATGCTTTTAATAATTTACTTCTTGAAGTATGTCGCAATCTTCGGATTGCTTTTTCTTTTATTTGACGAACTCGCTCTCTGGTTAAGTCGAATTTTGCTCCAATTTCTTCTAGTGTAAGTCCGTGTTGCATTCCGATTCCGAAGAAGAGTCGAATGACGTCTTTTTCCCGGTCGGTAAGCGTAGAAAGAGAACGTTCGATTTCTCGTTGTAAGGACTCTTGCATTAATTCTCTATCGGCATTTGGCGAATCATTGTTTACCAACACATCTAACAATGAATTGTCTTCTCCGTCAACAAATGGTGCATCTACTGATATGTGTCTTCCACTTACTTTTAGTGTGTCTTTTACTTTATCTTCCGGCAAATCCAAAGCTTTCGCTAACTCATCGGCACTTGGTGGACGTTCGTACTCTTGCTCTAATCTTGAAAAGGCTTTATTGATTTTATTCAATGAACCAACTTGATTTAGTGGCAAACGTACAATTCTTGATTGTTCTGCCAAGGCTTGAAGTATCGACTGACGAATCCACCAAACTGCATAGGAAATAAATTTAAACCCTCTTGTTTCGTCGAAACGTTGAGCGGCTTTAATCAACCCTAAGTTTCCTTCGTTGATTAAATCAGGCAAGGTTAATCCTTGGTTTTGATATTGTTTAGAAACAGAAACAACAAATCTAAGATTTGCTTTTACCATTTTCTCTAAGGCAACTTCGTCTCCTTTTTTTATACGTTGAGCTAACTCTACTTCTTCTTCGGCGGTAATCAAATTCTCTCGTCCAATTTCTTGTAGATATTTATCTAAAGACTGGCTTTCTCTATTGGTAATAGATTTAGTAATCTTAAGTTGTCTCATATTCTATATTTATTATATGTCTTTTGTTGTGTGTGTACGACTGTTCATTAGGCATAACCAATCGCGACTGCAAAAGTAAACCAAAAGACTTTCGTTGTCAAGTCTTTTTGTACTATATTTTGTTAACAATGTATAAATGGAGGGTTATTAATGGTAAATGTATATTCTATTAACTTTTTATAGACTGCATTATTGTAAGTTTTATTGATTTTTTTTACAAACTTATATTATCTTTGCGTTGCTTTTTGGTTTCCACTTGTCGGAATTAAAAGGGAATCGTGTGTGAATCACGAACTATTCCCGTAGCTGTATTTTCTTTACGGTTCGTTTGATTATACCACTGTTGACTTTGTCAATGGGAAGGTAAACGAATTACAAGAATAAGTCAGAAGACCTGCCAAATAGCGAACTTGAAGCTTTCGGGATAAAAGCAAAAGAGTAATGTCCTGCAAATCAGTTCTTGAGTTGCACTCTTTATTCTATGTTTTTATCTTTTTTATTAATTTAATTCATTAAAAAACAAAAAAGATGAAAAAAATTTACTTTTCTTTAGCCATTGCAGTGGCTAATTTTTCTTATGCTCAAACAGTCGATTTTGAGTCGTTTAATCTACAACCGGAAACATCTTGGGATGGTTCTGATTTATCGGGTACGATGAGTATATCCGGAACAGACACTATTTACGACACTACTTTTGTGTTTAACGATGTTGCTTTTGAAAACCAATGGACTGTTGGTCAATGGGGCGGATACCTATCTAAAGGATGGGTGTTTTCGAACAAAACAGCTGATTCTGTTGTTGGTTTAGCAGGTGCATATAACAGCTATGCCGGAGGTGGAGCAAACAACTCGAGCAATTATGCGATTACTTTTGCTTCTACTCCACAATCATTTGCTGTTGCCAATAATGGTGAAAAGGAGTTTAC
>JALTUD010000138.1 GCA_027047735.1 Flavobacteriales bacterium
CTATCAGATAGTTTTTAATTTTTTCAAAGTATGCGTTCATAGCGGTATAAAATTTTGGACTAAATTAATAAATAATACCGAAAATACGACTTAGGATTAAGTTTATATTTGGGCGTTTCCCTTTTCTGCAAAAACAACATATCGCTCTCGCGAAACATTGTTTTTGCAGAAAAGGGTCGGGCTATCACTACTCGCTTTTTTTTGCTTGCAACAGCAAGCAAGCAAAAAAAGAGCTCAAACACGCCGTTCTATCCCTAACGTGGAATAAAATAAGTGCAAGAAAGTGGAATTTGTAGTTCTCAAACGATGAATATTTTCTTTACATAGCCCCAGCTATGGAAATAAAATATGAAGAAGTATAAGGATGCTAAAAACATTTTATTGTGCTTAGATTAACTGTGTTAGGGATACAATCCCTAACGCAAGTGGAATGAGTACATAGAAAGTGAATTTTAGTTTTTTAGAAAGAGAAAAACCAAACATAAAGAAAATAAAAACACTCGAAGTGTTGTGTTTTTTAATAATCTACCGGCATATGTTGAAAACTTTCGTCAATAGAATTAATATGTTTATCAATAAGTAGTGAAAAAAGTTGTTAATTTTATTTTCTTTGTATTGTGAAGTTCTTTCTCCTTTATCATGTCGTCAGACAGACATGTACTTATACATGAAAGCGGAACTATTTCATAAATTTGTTGAACAATTTATTACGAATATGAAAATATTTAAAACCATATCATTCTTGTTTTTGATGCTGTCAACCGTATTCTCTTATGCGGGAACTCTCGATCAAGATATAAACAAGCTGGACGAAAACGGAAAACGTACCGGCTATTGGATTATTACCGGTAGTATGAGCAAAGAGAAAGGATACAAGCCGGATGCTAAAGTTGAAGAAGGCGAGTATGTAAGAAGTCGAAAAACCGGACTTTGGAAAAAATATTGGCCTAACGGAAAACTAAAAAGTGAAATCACTTACGTAAGAGGAAGACCCAACGGTGATTATGTTACTTATTTTGAAAACGGAAACATACAAGAAAAAAGCTCGTGGGGAGGAAACAAGCAAACCGGAACATATGAGATGTACTATGAAAACGGTCAGCTTATGAAGAAAAAAGAATTTAGCGACAACGGAAAATCCACAGGAAAAGTTGTTTATTACTATGAAAACGGTCAAAAAGAATTAGAGTTTTCTACCGTAGATGGCGTTGAAGAAGGTGAGGCGGTTTGGTATTATGCAAATGGAGATGTTAAAGCTAAAAAAGACTTTACCGGAGGTACGGTAACAAAAGAAGAAACATTTGAAAGAGTCAACCCTGAATATGTTGATAAAACACCTAAAAAAGTAGTCAAAGGGCCAAAAGCAAGTGGAGCAGAAAATGAAGCACAAGGAGGAAAAGAAGGTTCAGCTATCGTCGATGGTCATCATATTACTTATGATAAAGACAAAAACATATTGATGGAGGGTGAATTTAAAGATGGACGTCTATACAACGGTAAACATTACCTCTATGATGAATTTGGCTTACTTGACCATATCGACATTTATAAAGACGGTGTATTTGTTGGTAACGGTGTTATCGGAGATAATTTTTAATTAAAGTCTAAGAAGATATAAGCAACAAAAAAGGGGAGCATTTTGCTCCCCTTTTTTGTTGCTCATTACTACCGATGATGATAAGGTTCATTTCGTAAAATAGTAAAAGCTCGATACAACTGCTCTTTAAAAATAAGCCGAACCATTTGGTGTGAAAAGGTCATTTTTGATAATGCAATTTTCTTGTTTCCTCTATCATACACTTCGTCGCTAAATCCATACGCTCCTCCAACAACGAATACTAAATTCTTAACTCCCGAATTTAATTGTTTTTGTATAAAATCACTAAACCCGACTGAAGTAAACTCACTTCCTTTTTCGTCTAATAAAACAACGTAATCGCCTTTATCCACTTTAGCTAATATCAACTCTCCTTCACGTTCTTTTATTTGTTGTTCACTTAAGTTTTTTGCTTTCTTTAACTCAGGTATTACCAGCTCTTGCACTTTGATATAGTGTTTTAATCTCTTGTCATATTCTTTCTCGCCCTCTATCAAAAAACGCTTGATAGTTTTGCCTACAACGATGAGTTTGATTTGCATGGTTATATTTGTTTTAAACGAATTTATTCAAAAAAAAAGCTTCCCAAAATTGGGAAGCTTTTTTCAATAATTTGATTGTTTTACTTATTTAACAACCATTATTTTTTTAGTTAATCTAGACTCGTTCGTAATGATTGAGTAATAGTATTTACCTGCAGCAACATTCGACAAATCGATTACTTCATTGTAAACACCTT
>JALTUD010000139.1 GCA_027047735.1 Flavobacteriales bacterium
TGAAAAATTCTTTTGCATAGCCCCAGCTATGGAAAATAATTTTGAAGAAGTATAAGGAAAATAAAGCCGTTTTATTGTGCTCAGATGTTTCGTGTTAGGGATACAATCCCTAACGCGGATGAAATAAGTGCAAGAAAGTGGAGTTTGTAGTCCTCAGACGATGAAAAATTCTTTTGCATAACTAACAATAGATATTTTAAGCGTGATACGAAAACAAAACGCATTATAAAGCTCGTTTCAATGTTAAATAGGTTCAATATCTCACAAAAGAACTTGTTTTTTACAACACTAAACCTTAGCCTTAGCAATAAAATAATATTCCTTGTTTGTTTCAAAGAGTTTAATAAATTGTTCAATTGTTAAACTTGATTTATTAGAAACAAACCCTTTCAAACTAAAAACACAATAATCATTTTCATTAAGAAACTCCCACATTTCTTCCGGAGTAGTTCCATAATATTCCGAAGCACCCAATCCATGCTCAAAAACAATTACAGGAGACCACTTATTAAGTGTTTTTTTAGCTCCTTTTAAGACCCCCATTTCTCCTCCTTCAACATCTATCTTAATCAAATTAATTCGTTCGGCTGTTCTAAGTTGATGATCCATTGTGTCCAATTCTACCTCTATCTCTTCAATGACTTCTTCTTTCGGATACGAACGTTTTTTTATACCACTGTAAGCGGGGTTTGTTTTTACATGTTGAAAGGTTGTATGCCCTCTCTTTTCTCCCAAAGCAACGTTTTTTATAATAGCTAAGTGCCCATGTGTTTTTTGTAAACTACGATATAAATCCGGTATAGGTTCAAAAGCATAGTGTTTTCCATTGGGAGCTATTTTTAAAGCCTCATCCAATAATTCCCCCTTATGACATCCTACATCAACAAAAGACGAATCCTCCTCCAAAACAATTTGCATTATTTGTAAAGTCAAAGCATCATATCTTTGATTTCGCGTTAAATTAACAGGGAGTTTTTTTAAAATACTTTTTATGGTCTCTCTCATGTACAGCTCTTATCATCATTCTTATTCAATCTTCTTTACCGTTGTCAATGATTATCAACGTAGAGATTTAAGTGAAATATACCTCAAGTCAATTTACTTGATAATCAAAAATAACAATTATTGAGGTTATATGCCAATTAATTGACAAAAAAACATAACTTTATAGTATAGATTTTTAAAATATAAAAAACACAATTCCATATGATTTCCAAACAAATTGTCTTCATTAGCTTTTTAGCTTTCATTTTTTTATCTTTTTCGGGAGTTTCACAGACCGAAAAAGAACTATATGAACAAGGTTTAAAATACAAAAAACAAGTCAACAACAAAAAAATGTTGGTCACATTCAAAAAGCTGGTTGACATGAACCCTAATAATGCCGAGTATTTAGCAAACCTTAGTTTTGCCTTCAGTAAAGTAGGAGCAAATCTTGAAGATGAAACTGTCAAATTAAAGTATTACGCCAAAGCAAAAAAACTAGCTGAAAAAGCCAAGCAAATCGACGATAACAATGCTTTAGCACATTACGCTTATGCCCTCGCTTTAGCACGCGAAAATGAAAATGCGAGTTCGAAGGATAAAATAGCGAATGCTAAAGAAATCAAAGTAGAGTGCGAACGTGCTTTGGCACTCAATCCAAAAGAAGCTGGTGCTTATCATATTATGGGACGTTGGCATAGAACATTTGCCGGTTTCGGAAAAGCGAAAACAGCCATGGTGAACGCTTTCTACGGCGGAAAACCCGAAGGTGGAACCTATGCCGATGCTATCAGCAATTTTAAAGAAGCTATTAAATTAGAACCTTGGTATATGATGCATACCTACCAGTTAGCAGTAACTTACCACGAAATGGGAAAAGATGATTTAGCTAAAGAGTATGTGCTGAAAGCAATGAAACTTCCGCAAACTTATGAAGACGCCAAAAAATGCTATAAAGAGTGTCAAGCTCTTTTAGAAGAGTTAAATTAATATACCTATTATACCATTTGAATATTGAAACGAGCCGAAAGAAAGTGATGGGAAAAAAGGTAATTCTTTCAGTTACCAACGATTTGGTCTTTGACCAAAGAGTAGCTAAAATGTGTAACAGTTTGCAAGAAATAGGGTGCGAAGTTACACTTGTCGGTCGCAGACTACCTCAAAGTCCGCCCATCTCAAGGGACTATAAAACTAAACGGATGAAACTCTTGTTTGAGCGTGGAGCTTTATTTTACGCTTGTTTCAATATCCGTCTTTTTTGGTTGTTGCTTTTTGCAAAAGCAGATATATATCATTCCAATGATTTGGATACCTTGTTGCCTAATTACCTCGTTTCAAAAATAAAAAACAAA
>JALTUD010000140.1 GCA_027047735.1 Flavobacteriales bacterium
TAAAGTTTATTGTTTTGAGCATAAGCAAAATTTTTATTCATCGTCTAAGAAACCAAAAATTCACTTTCTATCCGCCAATTTCACTCGCGTTAGGGATAGAACGGTGTGTTTGAACTCCTTTTTGCCCTCCTCCTTTTGAGGGCAAAAAGAGTGAGTAGTGATAGCCCGACCATTACAGCGTTGAAAAGTAATGTAGTGCAACGAAATTGCTTTTTTATGCTGTAATGGGAACGCCCAAAATCTATTCGATATACTATTTATGCCTGTGAACGACATCCATCAAGGTTCTGAATGCAGCGTATTTTCCTTGGTATTTATCGTGGTGTTCTTGTTGCAATTGTGGGGCAAATTCATTCATATAACGGTCTAAATCTTCTTGTGATTCGCAGAAATATTGTACGGAATAACTGGTTCCGCCCTCGCTTTCGGCATTGATTTTACACATAAGGTTTTGAGTAAAACAGCCTGTTTCCATTACGTCGGGAATATGTTTATTCTTCATCCATTCCAACCATTCTTGTTCTACATCGTGGTCGATATTGACCGTAACATTATATAAAATCATAGCTTTTTATTTTCCACTTAATTCTCTGTACTTTTTTCGAGCTTCTACCAAAAACAGACTTCCGGGATATTCAAAAAGTAACTGTTTGTAATAGGCTTTTGCCGTTTCTTTGTCGTCTAAATAATTTTCGTAGAGTTGTGCCATTTCATAAAGGGCATTGTCTGCTAACACATCTTCTTTGTAATTCAAGGCTATTTGTTCCAAATAGCCGATAGCTCCTTTTATATCTCCTTTGCTCTTGGCTATCTCGTGTTTTTTCCATAGTATTTCATCGGTCAGCGGATGGTAAGGAAATTCTTTTTCGATGCTGTCGAAATAGAGTTCTGCCGAATCGTATTTGTGTTGAGCAATCAATAAATCGGCTCGTGCAAACAACTGCATCGGACGTTCGGTAGTGTCTAATCCCGTATTTTCGGTTATCAGCAGCGATAAGTCCATAGCATCGTTGGCTATCAATTTGCTGGTTGAGGCCTTTAATACATCTAACTGAGCTTTTGCCCATGCAAATTCCCCGGTATAATAATAAATACGTGCATTTTTAAACTTAGCCTCGTGCCCAATCGGCTCTTCTTTGAACTGTTTTTCGACTTGCATATATAATAACGATGCGTCCCAAACATTATCCAACAGCACCAAAATATCAGCCAAAAGCACTTTTAATTTGGCTTTTTCTTTGGCTGACAAACCTGAAAATGTGAGAGCTTCCTCTATTTGCAAACGTGCGGTTTCGGGTTCATCTAAATAATAGGCATTTAACTTGGCTAAGTCTTTTACCAATTCAAGCGAATAGGCATTTTTTCCCAAATCGCGAAGTGCTTCTTCATAATCGGCTCTTAATGACAATACTTCTTCACGCGTATAAGCCCTACCTTCGGTTATTTTGGCTTTTAGGGTCTTCAATTTATTATTTTTAGCCGCACGATAATACCTGCCATCCTCCGGTAAACTCAACACATAATCATAGGCTTCCAAAGCGGTATCATATTGTTTATTATTATAAGCCGCCATTCCTAAATTATAGACTCTTCTCCCCTCTCCTTTCTCTCGTTTATCGAGTGCTTTCAGATGAATCAAGGCACTTTTATAATCTCCTTTTTGCATAAAAAACCACGCCAACAACTCAGTATAAACCGGTTTATTCGGATGTTCCTGCACTCTTCTTAACAAAGCTTTTCGCAACGCTTCCACTTTTTTAGGTTCTGATGAAAAATCTATCGAATTGCTTAGTCCGCTTTGTGTTTGCATCAAATAGCCTTCGTTTACATCCACCAAATCCAATAAGGTTTTTATCATCAAATCGGTTTTTCCTTGGTGGTTATAAAGTTGTGCTATTCTATGATTGTACATATAGGGATTTCCATATGCTACTTTATTGCCTCGTTGATAGGTTTCTATGGCAAACTGTATTTTTCCTTCACGCTCAAACTGAGATGCCAATGTTTGAATTTTATTGGTTCGCGTATCGCGTGTGATGCTGTTGATGGCTTTTTTGTATTGCAATTCCGCTTTGTTCAATTCTCCTTTTGCTTCGTACACCTTTCCCAACAATACATAAACACGCAATTCGTCGGGATGTTTTCGCAGGTACTTTTTAGCTGTTTTTTCCGCCTCTTTGTACTGCTTTAACTCCATATAACAGTTGTAGAGGTAGGTGAAATTATAGTACGATGGTACAGCTTCATAAATACGTTCATAGTACATTAAAGCCTTGTCGTACTCGCCTTGATTGTAATAGGTTAACGCCAATCTTTTATCTTGTTCGTCCTGAGCCAAAACGAAAGTAGAAGCCATATTCAGCAACAAAAACAGACTTATATGAGCCAAATATTTCATTAAAAAGTAAGGGTTTTATGTTTGATATAACCGGCTACAGAGTCATGCACCATCATCAATTGTTGAGCATTTTGCAGATAAACATTTACGGCACTATCCAACAATCGTACGTTGTTCCTTTCATTTTCCAAGGCTTTTTGTAAAGGCTCTCCCTCTATTGCCGTATTATCTAAATCAGTCTTTAAGGTTTCTAATTGATGATGAACCAAATCAAAATTCTTCGTTATAATATCCTTGTTTTTATTCATCACCTTATAAGCATGTTTTACATTTTTGTAAAAATCAATACTACTCATAAAACGATGGTCTATCGTATCGGCAAAATAATATTTCTTTATCAAAGCTATACTCTCATCGTATTGTTTTTTTGCCGCTTTAATTTCATTAAAATCCACCGAATCAAAGTCTTTTTTAAGTTCCTCGGTTTTTTTTTGAAACCTCTCCACTTCTTTGATGGCTTCTTCATCTTTAAAAACACACGAACTCAACATTCCCAAAGTAACCAAAAACAAAACATTTAATTTCCTCCACATAATTATTAATCTCTTTAAACCAATCCAAAGATAACATTCTTTTTATAGAAGGCAATAATGATGCAAAAGTTTGTCAATCATAATCATTTGGGCGTTCCCCTTTTTCACAAAAGACACATATCGCTCACGCTCAACGTGTCTTTTGTAAAAAAGGGTCGGGCTATCCGCTATATCTTTTGCCCTCCAAAAGGAGGGAGGGCAAAAGGATGCCGCTTCTATCCCTAACGCGGAACAGGTGAGCGTAAAGAAAACGGAGTTTAGTTTTCTTAGACGATGAAAAATTCTTTTGCATAGCCCCAGCTATGGAAAATAATTTTGAAGAAGTATAAGGAAAATAAAGCCGTTTTATTGTGCTCAGATATTTCGTGTTAGGGATACAATCCCTAACGCAGTTGATGTAAGTGCAAAGAAAATGGAATTTAGTATTCTTAAACAATGAATAAAAATTTACCCGGCAAAAACCAACCAATACAAACAAAAAAAGCCCTGCTACACAAGTAACAGAGCTTACTCCTTAAAAAGGAAATCAAATTATTTTATAACTCCTTGAGCTCTTGCTTCATTCAACACAGCCGAAATACCTTTTTTATTGATAGTTCTTAACGTTGAAGTTGTAATTTTAAGTTTAATCCATTTATCTTCTTCAGGGATATAAAATCTCTTTGTAATCAAATTTGGATAGAATTTTCTTTTTGTTCTTCTAAGTGAGTGAGATACATTGTTTCCACTCATTACTTTTTTTCCTGATATTTCACAAACTCTTGACATCTGGTATGTTGTTTTTGTTTTATTAAAATTATTGTTTTTCTGTTTACAGCTTGCAAATAACTTGCTTTTTATTGGAATTTCCAAATATTTTGGTTTTAAATCCCTAAAAGTAATTAACAAAGCATAGTTACTTTCAACCTTAAAAGAGATTAAAATCTCCAACTAAACCCGATACTCGGCAATATCGGCAATTGATATACTCGATTGTTGGTAACGGGTTCTACGTAAAAGATATTTTTTCTGCTGTACGCATTAGTTACACTTGCTGTTATCTCAATCTTACTTTTATTTTTTAATTCTATTTTTCGTTTTAAAGCAATATCCAAACGATGGTATGCTGATAATCTTCCTTTATAAATATTTCCATAAACAATATCCACATTGTTGGAATTTGCGGTTGTATAATCCGTTCCTATTCCGTTTTGATTAAAATTAACCAGTTGTGTAAATCCTTGTATTTGTGTAAAAGGCAAGCCCGAACCAAAATTCCAACGAACATTCAATTCCCAATTTTTCTTTTTGCCCATCAAATATGTTCCAACCAAATTGATATTGTGTCTTCTGTCGTAAACCGGTGCATAAGTTTGTACTCCGTCCCAACGCGTTACTTTTCCTAATGAATAAACCGCCCATAAGTAATAACGACTATCTGAATATTTTAACACAACATCCACCCCACGAGCAGCTCCTGTTTCTATGATGAAATCTTTCTTTACCAAATCGGGAATAGATGAATTTTCCGGTGTATCATCATAAATTTTATTTTTATTCATATTGGTTAATTGTGTAAACCACTTATAATATCCTTCTACATTTAATCCCCAGTGCTTTGCTAAATCATATTCAAAACCGAAGATTGCATGAGTTGCTTTTTGCAATTTATGTTTTCTTACTTTGATTGTCCCGTCCGGTTGAGGAATATTTTTTTGTAAATTATCCGGCCCTGATAAGAATCCGTAAAAAAGATTCACTACATCGCGGTCTGAGTTGGCACTGATTAAGTTTTGAGAATAAACTCCACTTGCAAATTTAAACCTCAACTTTTCATTCGCGTTGTATTTTATTCCTAAACGAGGTTCGGGAGAAAAATTACCCAACGATGTATAATATTGCATTCTGAATCCGGGATTAATGACGAAACGACGGCGTACAATTTTATAATCGATATAACCGGCTACTTGTGTGGTATTTTCGACTTGCCCTAACTTTCTTCCTACCGAATTGGTAAAAGAAAAATCGGTTTTAAATCCGTTTAGTTCAATTCCGTATTTGATTTCATCGTCTTTCTTGAAGTATTTAAAATCAAAACCTAAAGAAAACCCATTAACTTGACTGGTACGCGGGGCTTTAAACAAACCGGTTGTCGGGTCTATTTCCGCTAATGAAATTTTATAGTCTGAAAAGTTAAATTTACCTTCTATTAACACCGGTGTTGCAGCAGGTACCATAACAAAATTTGCTCCTGCACCATGCGAGTCCCAACGTAAATTTAAGAGCTCTTTCCATTTTACATTATCGGAAAAATTATATCCAAAAAAATTGGCTTTACTTCCATTTGCACCGTTGATGGATACCTTACCGTATAAATCGGTATAGTTAAAAGGAAGACCTGCTGTATCTACATAAGAATAGAATAATTTTGAGGTTTTTTCCAAATACGAGGTTTTACCTGAAAAGACATAAGAAATAGTAGCTCCTCCATCCTCTTTCATCTTTTTTATGGGGCCTTCCAAAGTTATTTTTGAACCAAAAGGATTGACCGCTACCCTACCTGAAAAATGTTGTTTATTTCCGTCAATCGTACGGATGTCCATAACAGATGAAATTCTTCCACCGTATTGAGCTCCGAATCCTCCTGTATAAATATCGGCATTTCTAATAATTTCTGTATCGAATACCGAGAAAAAACCTATGGAGTGAAAAGGATTGTAAACCACCATTCCGTCAAGCAACACCTTGTTTTGAACGGGCGAACCTCCCCTAACGTACATTTGTCCACCTTGGTCTCCTGTTGTGATAACGCCCGGCACGGTCTGGAAATAGGTTGCCAAATCGGCTTCTCCTCCTACTGATGGTACGGCTTGAATTTCTTTTTTTGTCGCTTTTATCATCGACATTTTAACTTGTTTTTTGGCTTCTTGCCCCTCTGCCGAAACGACAACTTCATCCAGTAATTTATCGTTTTCTTCCAAGTAAATATTTTGACTTACTATTTTTCCTTTTTCTACGTGTACTTTGACTTCTTTTGTTGAGTACGTAATATTGGTTACTTCCAAAACTACATCACCAACAGGAGCATTTGATATTTGATAAAAACCGTTGACATCGGTTGGTGAGCCTATTCCTGTTCCTTTAATTTTAACGTTGGTAAACATTACCGGTTCTCCATTTGACTTGTCGTAAACAAAGCCTCTTATGGTTCCGGTTGCTTGTGCTATTGCTAATGTGGTACTAAATATAAATAGTAATAATGCGTATATTCTCATAGTGCGGGCTAAAATAATAAAAATATCAAAGCCTTATCGATTTTATTTCAGGTTATTCTTTGAATCTTATCTCGAAAGGTTTGCTGACTCAACATAATAAAGCCAAACTACATGCTAATATTGAATATCTTTGAAATTTGTTTCACTTAAAATTGAGAAAAATTTCTATCGTTAAACTACTTCATTACCAACCTTATCTTTAAGCAAATTAAAAAGCTACCGATGAAAGAAACGAGAGGGAGGAACGACTGAAAGTGTAGTGAATACAAGTTTTCCTCAGGAATAAATATAGGAATATTAGTTGTAGTTAATTTCTGTTATCTCTGTTTTAGTTTTGTTCCCTTATAAGGATAAGGGACAGCTCTTTTTATTTTGGTGTAGTTAGAACAGGGGATAGTAGGTCAATCGAACTTACTATAGGGTGTTAAATTTTCTTTTATATAAAACAGAAATACATATACATATGAAAAAAAAACTAAAACATTAGAAGCTTTCTCAAATAACAATAAATTAGGAGAATTTGTATTATAAGTAAAGTCACTTTCAAGCAAATCAAGTAAACTAAATCCCAGTCTAGGTATAAAAGAATAATAAAATACGAAAATAATTGAAATATATGGTATTATCCAATTGTATATACTTTTACTATTTTTGTTTAAAGCTAGTCTTAATACCAAAATTATGATAATTAACTCAACAATAAAAAAAGATAAAGCAATAAACTTTGTCATAGTAATTTTAAAAAGGATTAGAAAATCAAGAACCAACTCATTGTATATTAGTTTACCATAATCAATGAAAGTAAATAAATAGATTAAAACTAGGTTGTTTTTCATATACATTCATCTATTAAATCTGATTGATTCTTGTGATACCTCAAAAATTTTTGGCTCACCTATTTTCTATTCAAACATTAATTTTAGCAGGCGGATTTTTGCTTATTTCTCCTAAAGCAGGTTTGTGATTTTTTAGTATTTCCAGTTTTAAATAGCCCATTCGTAGGCTAATTTAACAAAAAAACTAGTTCCAACAATCGTATTTACTATTTTTTTTGATTATTACCCCAGATAAGGAAAACTACCGATGAAAGAAACGAGAGGGAGAAACGACTGAAAGTGTAGTGAATACAACTTTTCCTGCGGGGGGGCACGAAAATGCGAAGTTACTTAATTATATAATAAACAGCTTATTTTGAGAGGCTATTTTTTTTAAAAAAGAAATATCTTTTCCCTTCTGAATCATTATTGTATCTGTGTAATCATGACCTGATAAATACATCATTATTTGCTCATAAAATAAGAAATGAAATAATTCACCTTTTTTTATAGACCTATTCACAATATTTTCATATTCCTTTTTATCAGATAGCAGAGTCAAATCATATTTATCCTCTTTTAACTTATCATCATAATCATATGTATTTACAATAATTATATTTGAAGATAATTCATATAAATCATTATAAAAGTTTGACATCTTTTTATATGCTTCCTCAAATCTTTCTTTATCAAAATATCTATTATTCTTCGAAATAGTTATTGGAGTAAGCTGTTTTTCGCATTCTTCAGTAGATAACCAATGGTCAAAAATAGAAACATTGTATATGTCATAATATTTACAGACATCA
>JALTUD010000141.1 GCA_027047735.1 Flavobacteriales bacterium
AGTTATTGAGTGCCGAAGGCGACATTCCGCTTTGAAAAAAATCATCAATCTTCACTAACGTAAAACTGTCTTTTGTTATTGATTTAACTTTAGATTTACGCTCTGAATCATAATTGATTTGATGACGATGTAATTTTATATTATCCCTAAGAGCCAACTCGTTCTCTATTTGCACAATGTATCGACTGACTTCGTTACTTTCCAAAGCATTGGCTATTCCATTATTGTAGATTAAATGAATATTTTTAGCTTTTTGCAATATACGATAAAAATAATAGGCAAAAATAGATTCCCTGTCCGACTTGGTCGGCAATTGTAAAAAACAACGTAAATCAAAAGGTATTAACGAATTGTTGGGCGATACACCGGGCAAAAAACTTTCATTGCAAGACAATAAAATCACGTGTTCAAAATCCAATGCCCGCGTTTCCAAAAACCCCGTAATTTGCAAGCCCTGTAAAGGCTCTCCGTAAAAATCAAGTTTTTCTGCATTCAATACCTGATAGATTAATTTTCGTAACCCTGCAATGGATTCTACATAAGGGTATTTCTGTAAAATTTCTTCTAATTGCTCTAAAATCCATTCTATTTTGTACAAACTTTCTATCTCTATATTTAAGGTTTCTTGTTTGATTAACTCCTGCCGGACAAGATTTACAAATTGCTTTAGTTGCTTTAGATAAGTTTTCGTATCCACTTTTTCGTCATAAAACAAAAACGAAAGGGTTTCGCTATACTCCGGCAAATAGTCTTTGATGTTTTTGGGGGTTATAAACGAATAGTTGTACTTTACAATGTTTTGCGTAAAGCGGTCAACATTTTCTTTTGATTGGGCAGCAAAGTGCTTGATGATTGAATTATCAAACAAACGATTCAAATCTTTATAGTAGATGCTTTTGGACTTTGAAAAACGCTGACTGTTCAAGGTTATATCCAAACAAGTATCTAAAAGTTCCTTGGCGGTGGTATATCGCAGGGAATATCCCATAGTGATATTCATCGCATCGAGGTTATTGGGAATAGCGTTAATGAGCGGACTCAAAAGAGTTTCATCACTCAATATTAAAGCACTCTTTTCGGTGGCAAATTCAGGATTTTCTTCTATTATTTTAGCTGATATATTGACTTGATCTATGGTTGTTTTGGCTGGATATAAATGTATATTTTTTTGCGACTTCAATAAATCATCGCTAATATTTTTGATGCTTTCGGTCGCCCAATTGTATCGACGGATGAAATTTCCGGCTTCAAACATTTTTTCTTGTATATAATACTTGTCTGCATCCCAAAACAGTTTGGATTTTGAGGTTTGATACAAGTACTTGAAAATCGTTTCTTCACTTTTAGAGAGGGCATTAAATCCGAAAATGTAGATTTTCTTATAGGGTAAACCTTCTAAATATTGTCCGGGATTAGAGGCTATATCTCGATATATCTTTGCTGAGGTTGCTAACTTTTGTGTGGTGAGTTGTTGAGTAAACACTTTATAAAGTTCGCCCAACTTTTCCCAAAACTCCAAAAACTTTTGCTGTCCCTCACTCAGCTCCGTACTGTTAAAACTCCATTGCTCTATTTCTTTAATATCACGAAGGTTACTGAATACGGTTTCGTGCGAAAGCATATAGCGGTCTATCTCGTTAAAATCGTTGATGATTTGAGATGACCACTGACGAAAGGAATCAAAAGACTCTTCTGTACCGAATAGTTTTGTATAGGCTTTGTACAGTTCGAAATGTATGGTTATGTTGTCTATTTTACCGAAATCGTGTAAATCCACCAAAAATTCGTCAATGGTTAAAATTTGTGGCGACCAAAAAGCCTTCTTTATTTTCTTCGACAGTTCTCGTTTGAGGTGTAAACCTACCCTTCGGGACGGCACAAGCATCAACAAGTCTTTCAACTCGTTTGTTGCGTAATTTTCTAATATATCGTCGCTAATTTTGCTTAGGAATGTAGTCATATTGTTTTATAATTCATAATAAAGCTGAGGCTTTGCTAAATGTTTTTTCGTTGTCTAAGAAAACTAAATTCCGTTTTCTTTGCACTCACGTGCACCGCGTTAGGGATTGTATCCCTAACGATCTCGTGTATAAGTAGTGGCGGGATTTTCCGCACTTTTGCTCATTATAGCACTATCGATGATTTTACTCATAATGTTCATTTTTAGCACTTTGCACGCCATTACTTATACACAATGTTTGCTTAGTGTTTTAATATTTCTATCAATTTTGTATTTAAATATAGATTTTCTCTTCCTATTTTTTCTGATTTTAAAACTCCAATATTTTCAAGGCTTTTTAAATATCTTGATGCAGCTTTTCTTTCAACTTTTAAT
>JALTUD010000142.1 GCA_027047735.1 Flavobacteriales bacterium
CCGGAAGATGTTGAAGTATTGGAAGAAGATGACGAGGAGGAAGCTACGGAAATCAATTTTACAGACCAGGAATCTGACGTTACCGAAGTAATTGATGTTCCCGAAGAAGTAGAAGAAGAACCGGAAGAGGACAACGTTGTCTATCAGATAGTTGAAGACCAACCTGAATTTCCGGGAGGTCCCGCAGCTATGATTAAGTATCTTCATGATAACACTAAGTACCCGCCACAAGCCATGGACAACAACATCCAAGGTAGAGCTTATATCAGTTTTACCGTTGAAAAAGACGGTTCAATAACCGATGTCAAATCCGCTGCTCCTCCAGGAAGAGAAGTGCATAAATTGCTCTTGAAAGAAGCAATAAGAGTGGTGAAGAGCATGCCGAAATGGAAGCCCGGAAAACAAAGAGGAAAACCTGTTCGTGTAAAATATACCGTGCCGGTTAACTTTAAAATTAAGTAAAAAGTTTACAACAAAAAAAAGAGCATTTTTTCAAATGCTCTTTTTTTTGTTTAATTATTTTAAACTACTTCCTAATATACCCTTCAAAGTCATTATGCTCTTTTTTGTATAACTCTTCTTCCGGTAAGGACTTAAAGTACTCATACGTTATTTTTAAACCCTCCTCCCTGCTGACTTTAGGTTCCCAGCCTAAAATCTCTCGTGCTTTGTCTATATTCGGTTGACGTTGAGTCGGGTCGTCTTTTGGCAATTCTTTATAAATAACTTTCTGAGAAGTGCCCGTCAGTTTTATAATTTCTTCTGCAAATTGAGCTATCGTTATTTCATCAGGATTACCAATATTTACAGGATAAGCATAATCAGACATCAGCAACCTGTAAATTCCCTCTATCAAATCATCTACATAACAGAAAGAACGTGTTTGAGAACCATCTCCAAATACAGTCAAATCTTCGCCTCGTAGTGCTTGACCGATAAAAGCGGGTAAAACACGCCCGTCATTTAATCTCATTCGAGACCCATACGTGTTAAATATACGCACAATCCGTGTTTCCACACCATGATAGCGATGATACGCCATCGTCATTGCTTCTTGAAAACGCTTCGCCTCATCATAAACTCCACGAGGACCTATCGGGTTAACATTTCCCCAATATTCCTCCGTTTGTGGATGCACTTCCGGATCGCCATATACTTCAGAGGTAGAAGCAATCAACATTCGTGCTCCTTTAGCTTTAGCCAACCCCAATAAATTATGCGTCCCTAAAGACCCAACCTTTAATGTTTGAATAGGTATTTTCAAATAATCGATAGGACTGGCAGGAGAAGCGAAATGTAAAACATAATCCAAATCACCGGCTACATGCACGTAATTAGAAATGTCGTGATGAGCAAATTCAAAATGCTTATGCCCAAACAAATGTTCTAAATTCTCGATGCGTCCGGTTATTAAATTATCCATAGCGATAACATAATATCCTTCCTTTATAAATCGGTCACAAAGATGCGACCCTAAAAATCCGGCAGCACCGGTTATTAAAACTCTTTTCATAAAATAATAAAATATTTATTAGGCAACGTTTATCTCAATTTTTTTACCGTATTTCTTTATCTCATTTATTAACGGACTACCTTCTTTAAAATCACTTTCTTTAATTGGATGAGGTTCAATTCTACTATCAATACTACGACGCAATTTCATTAACTCAAATTGAATATTCATTAAGTTATCATAGTCTTTTAACACCACCGCCACATCAATATCACTGTCATAACGATATGATCCTTTGGCATATGAGCCAAAAAGAATAACTTTTACACAGTCATACCTAGCAACTACTTTTAGTGCAAAATCAGTAACAATATCTATAATTTCTTTTTTATCCACTCTCTTATTTCTTTAATCCGAACCATCCATTCCTTTGTAAAATCTTCTGTACATTGTTTGTAAAATTCACGTTTAAAATCATCATACCTTGCATTAATATTAAACAAAGAAATAACATCCAACCAATCCGCGTATTCTTCAGTTAACTCAAGATTAGATTTTTCTGCAATTCGCAGTAAATCATGTATAGGAGGCGAATGCCTATGATTTATTTTAACAAAATATGCTTTTAATAACTTCTCAGTAGAAATATGTCCTAAAAATAACGCCCAATGATATCTTTTTACCTTAAACAGTTCTATCATTGTATCAAAATCTTCATCCGATGTTTTAACCCAATGATTTACAACATCTTTAACTTTTATGCCTTGATTTTTCATTATACGAAGATAACATTATTAATGTTTCTTGCCCTTATGGTTTAACAGTCAATCTACCTATACTTTCGTAATAAAAACCTCTTTTTTTCATATCCTCCAAGT
>JALTUD010000143.1 GCA_027047735.1 Flavobacteriales bacterium
TCGTGTTAGGGATACAATCCCTAACGTGTGTAAAAAGAGTGATAAGAAAATGAGTTTTAGTTTCTTTAGACGATGAATAAAAATTTTGCATAGCCCCAGCTATGGAAAATTTTCATGAAGATGGATAAGGAATCAAAAAATGCTTTATACCGTCTATTTTACTCGCGTTAGGGATACCAATCCCTAACGCGATACAGGTAAGTGCAAAGTAAACAATAAAAAATTAAGGCTTATCAAAATGCTTCAACTCCACTGAAGTACCATCATAAACCGCATACGTATAGTGATTCAACCAATCTCCGGTATTGATATAAGTTGCATTTCCTATCGGATGTTGAATTGGTAAATGTCGATGCCCGAAAATAAAATAGTCAATATCGGAATTTTGTTCTAATTTTCTATAACAATAAGCAACCAACCATTCTTTATCCTCCCCTAAAAAAACTTGAGGCTCTTTTCCTTTTTTTCGACTTGCTCGCGACCATTTATTGGCTATTCCAAAACTAAAATTAGGATGAATCCGAGCAAAAAGCCAATGACTAAAGGGATTTGTAAACACCTTTTTTAACCATTTATATTTAGTATCTCCAGGTCCCAAACCATCTCCGTGCCCTAAGAAAAACGTATGATTTCCCAACTTAAAAACCCCTTGCTTTCGATGTATGGTTACTCCTATTTCCTGCGGTAAATAATCAAACATCCAATGGTCGTGATTTCCTGTAAAAAAATGAACCGGAATACCCGAATCGGTTATAGAAGCTATTGTTCCTAAAAAGCGAGTAAATCCTTTGGGTACTGTATATTTGTATTCAAACCAAAAATCAAAAATATCTCCCATCAGATAAATTTCGTCAGCATCCTTTCTAACTAAATTTAACCACTCAACTAACTTCTTCTCCCGCTTTAAACTTCCCTCAAATGAAGGTGTTCCTAAGTGAAAATCAGATGCAAAATATATTTTAACCGCTTTTTTCGGCATCAATTTAATTTATCTAAAACGGTTTTCATTCTATAGAGTGCCTCTTTCAATTCTTTTTCACTTGCAGCATAAGAAAAACGGATACAATTCGGATTACCAAAAGCCCTACCGCTTACAAGTGCCACTAAAGCCTCGTTTAAAATATAAAGTGTCAAATCATCTGCATCATTTATCTTATATATTCCATCGGATTTACCAAAGAAAGAACTAATATCCGGAAACAAATAAAAGGCTCCTTCGGGCACATTGGTTTTTACCCCCTTAATATTATTTAATCCTTCTATTACAATATCTCTACGTTTTTTAAAAGCATCTCTCATAGCATAAGTAACCGAAGGATCTGCACTTACCGCAGCCAAAGCCGCTCGTTGAGAAATTCCACAAGCCCCCGAAGTGATTTGCCCTTGCATCTTAGTACACGCATCAGCTATCCATTGAGGTGCTCCTATATACCCCAATCGCCAACCCGTCATTGCAAAAGCTTTTGAAACTCCATTTACCGTAACCACTTGATTATACACTTTAGAAATATTTGCTAAACTGTAGTGTTTCCCAATGAAGTTTATATGTTCATAAATCTCATCGCTAATAACTATTAAGTCGGGGTGCTCTACAATTACATCTGCTAAAGCCTTTAACTCTTCCTCATCATAAACTGACCCCGTAGGATTACAAGGCGAACTGTAAATCATTAATCTTGTCTTCGTCGTTATCGCTGCTGATAATTCGTAAGGCGTAATTTTAAAATCATTGTCAATAGATGTTTCTATAAAAACAGGAACTCCTTCTGCCAGTTTAACGATTTCTTCATAAGTTACCCAATATGGTGCGGGAATAATCACTTCATCGCCCGGATTGATTAAACTCAACACAACATTTGCTATCGATTGTTTGGCTCCTGTAGAAACTACTATTTGAGATGCTTTGTAGTCCAAGTTATTGTCCCGTTTAAACTTATGGGCTATAGCTTCTCGTAAATCAGCATAACCATTCACCGCCATATATTTGGTATAATTTTCGTCAATGGCTTTCTTCGCTGCATCCTTTATAAAGTCAGGCGTATTAAAATCGGGCTCTCCTAAACTTAACCCGATAATATCTAATCCTTTTTCTCTTAATTCTCTTGTCTTTCTTGCCATTGCAAGCGTAGCTGATTCAGCTAAGTTATTCAGGCGGTTGGATACTTTTTTCATAGTCTGATTTGTAGTGCAGTTTATCGCACAAATGTAAGCAAAAAAAAGACCGTGGCAAAACTAATTTTTTACAATACGCTACCGATATACCAAAAATTATTCAAGTCTAATTCTTATTTATTTTTACCTTTGAAGGTCAACAACCATATCTAAAT
>JALTUD010000144.1 GCA_027047735.1 Flavobacteriales bacterium
CCTCCATAGAAGAATCACTCAAAGCAATATACGCTAACCCTAATGAAGTTTTGCAAAGAGCAATATCGGCGGAGTCATTTATATTCTCAAAATATTGTATGCTTTGTTGCAATAAGTCGATATGTTTCCGGTACTCCCCTAAACGCTCAAATACTTGTGCAAAATTGAGATAAGCAATCCCCAGACTATAGTCGTTTCCTATCTTCTTTTTTACCTCAATGGATTGCTTGTGAAATTTAATGGAACTCTGATAGTCTTTAACCTTAAAATATATTGATGCTATATTCCCCAGCACAATTGCCGAATAATTTTCGTTTCCTGCCTGATTAAATAAATCAATAGCTTTTAAACAATAATCAATTGCTTTATTATACTCATCTTTTGCCTCATATACGTTTGCTATACCGTTATATAAAACACCCAAACTTTGCTTGGAAGCTCCTTCTCGAAGCATCTCTTGTTCCAAAGAATCGAATGTTTGCAAAGCTTCATCAAATTTGTTTTGCCTAAATTGAATGGATGCAACACCGTTAAGATAACTGTATATCCCTTTTTTGTAACCGTTTTTTTTAGAAATCTCAAAAACTTGCTTGTAATGTTTTAGGGCTTCATCATACAGCGATAGATTAAAGAGTTCAAAAGCTATATCATTTTCTATTTTAGCTCGTATTGTATCCCATTCTACGTGTTGATTCAGTACTTTTTTCAGAGAATCCAAATAAGCGTTTTGAGCATACGAAAACGTATAAAAAAACAGAAAAAGTACTAGTATTTTAAACCGAATATGTTTCATTAATTAAACACTTTACTTCCTTCTGTACAGTTTTTACAAATATCAATTTGTTTTCTGTCCGTTAAAATCTGTTTTCTAAAGGTTTTATAGCTTTTCCCTTTCCATATTTTCTCAAAACTTTGCGAGGAAAGATTACCCAATTGATGTTGAGCATCTTTATCAAAGCAACAAGGAACAACCGTACCGTTCCACGTAATTACCGCACTACTCCACATCCGCCAACAATGATTAAGGAGCTTATTCTTCAATCTGTATGTTCCGTCTTTCTGTTTTTTGTAACGTGAATAATATTCGTTTGTAGGAAGTAGAGCATTTCCGTTTTTATAATCATATACCTGTATGGTTTTGAACTTAATTTCATCAACCCCCAAATCCTTTGCAAGCTGTTTAGCTTCTTCAATTTGATGTTCGTTGTAGCTTGTTACCAAAAATTGAAATATAATATGAGGAGTAGATGATTTGAGCTTCTTTTTTTGCTCCACAAGGTTTTTCGTTCCTTCAATCACCTTTTTCAAATGTCCATTTACACGATACCTTTCATAAGTTTCCTGCGTTGTCCCGTCAATTGAAACGATAAGACGTTTAAGACCGGAAAGCACCGTTTTTTTTGCCGTTTCTTTATCTAAAAAATGAGCATTGGTTGACGTTGCCGTATAGATATTTTTACGCGAAGCATAGGACACCAAATCCAAAAAATCAGGATGAATATACGGTTCGCCTTGAAAGTAAAAATTGATATACGAAAGTACCGGCTCTAACTCATCAATTATCTTTTTATTGGTCGTTTGTTTTAGTGTTCCCGTAGGTCTTGTAAACTGTTTTAAACCACTGGGACACTCCGGGCAAGACAAATTACACGCCGTAGTCGGCTCAATAGAAAGAGCCATCGGTTTTCCCCAAATAATATCTTTTTTCAGTAAACGCGAAATCCAAAAACTACTATATAGCAAAATTTGATTCCCAATTTTAGCAAGGGATTGCCTTTTAAGTATTTCAATAGTATCTTTCAATAGCGTGCCGAAAATAAAAAATTAGGAATGATTATGTTTACACGAATCAGGCACAGGGTCGTAACCTGATGTTCCCCAGGGGTGGCATTTAGAAATTCTCTTAGCTCCCAAATAAATACCTTTTGCAGGCCCACATTTTTTTATCGCCTCCACCGTATAGTTAGAACAGGAAGGCGTATGTCTGCACGTAGAAGGAAACAACGGAGAGATAAACCACTGATAAAGCTTAACAGGAAACAAAGCTATATATGTAAACACTTTTTTCATACGCCAAGAGAACAACTTTTTTCAGGTTTAATAAGCCAACAACTTTGCTATTGCTTTTTCAACTTTTTCGGCATTGGGCAAGAGTGTCGCCTCTAAGACAGAGTTTAATGGTATTGCCGGTGTATCTACCGAACCAACAAGCTCTACTGGAGCATCTAACTCTTTAAAACAATTCTTTTGTATCCTTGCCATTAGCCCCAAAGCAAATCCACACTCTACTGATTCTTCGGTTACAACCATCACCTTGCCGTGTCGCCCAACTGCATCGTACATTGCTTCGGTATCCAACGGGTTTAAGGTTCTTAAGTCGATAATTTCCACCTGTCCTTTGTGTTTTTTCGCAGCGTTTAACGACCAATATACCCCCATTCCATAAGTGATAATTGCAAGACTATTCCCTTTTTCTATGTTTTCGCTGTCGGCTTCAAGGACGGTTCTGGCTTTTCCGAACGGAATAACGTACTCTTCATCTGGCTCTATGGTCATTGCTCCTTCCGTACCTTTTATTTTGCTCCAATATAGACCTTTATGCTCTAAAATCACCACCGGATTCGGGTCATAAAATGCCGATTTTATCAATCCTTTTAAATCGGCCCCCGTGGACGGATAAGCAACTTTAATTCCTCTTATATTTGTCAGTACCGATTCTACACTAGACGAATGGTAAGGGCCTCCCGAACCATACGCACCAATCGGGACTCTCAATATCATACTCACCGGCCATTTTCCGTTAGAAAGATAGTACGAACGACTAACTTCCGTAAACAATTGATTTAGTCCCGGCCAAATATAATCGGCAAATTGTACCTCTACAATGGGTTTTAATCCCGCTGCCGACATTCCCACCGTACTACCGATGATAAACGCCTCTTGAATCGGTGTATTAAAAACACGATTATCGCCAAACTGCTGAGCAAGTGTTGCCGCTTCTCTAAACACACCTCCCAAACGTTTACCTACGTCTTGCCCGTACAATAATGATTCAGGGTGTTCACTCATCAATTCACGAATAGCAAACAAAGCGGAATCTACCATTACGGTTTTTTCTTTTCCTTGTGGCTCACGCTCTCCCTTTTCTTCGGTTATCGGCGTAGGAGCAAAAATAAAATCAGTCAAATCTTCCGGCGAAGGGTCGGGTTCTGCCAAGGCTTGTAAATAATCTTTTTGCACCACATTACTCACCTCTTCATCTATTTTTTCTAACGTTTCCTTAGTTACACCACTCTTGAGCAAAGCATCTACCAACACAGGGAAAGGATCACGTTTTTTTGCTTCATCCAAATCATCTCTATACCACTCCATTCGCACTCCGCTCGTATGGTGATTCAACAAAGGGACTTTGGCGTGAATAATAAACGGACGCCTTTCTTTTCTAACCGTATTTAACACCTCTTGCACCTTTGTATAACATTCCTCAAAGTCCGAACCGTTTACCGTAACCGTTTCAATGCCTTTAAATCCTTTTGCATATTCACTTATACTTTGAGCTCTTATTTCATCGGCACTTGCAGAAATATCCCATTCATTATCTTGCACCAAATAAACAATCGGCAACTGCTTCAAAGCCGCCATCTGAAATGCTTCTGAAACTTCTCCTTCGGTACAAGCCGCATCTCCAATCGAACAAACCACCACCGGAGCATCTTCGTCCGTATTTGCCAATCCTTCCAACTCCTTATACTGAATCCCCATGGCTACCCCCGTCATCGGTATAGCTTGCATCCCCGTAGCAGAAGACTGATGTGGAATTTTAGGAAAATCAGGTTCGTTTAAACTCGGATGACTATAATACGTTCTTCCTCCCGAAAAAATATCTGTTTTCTTAGCTAATACTTGCAACATCAACTGAAAAGGCGTAATACCAATTCCCAATAAAATAGAATCGTCCCGATAATACGGAGCCACAAAATCCTGAGGCTTTAACTGCATACCAACCGCCAACTGAATCGCCTCATGTCCTCTCGATGTTGCATGCACATACTTTGCCGTTACCGCTTTGTTTTCCTCATACAAAGCCGTCAAATCCATTGCCGTACGCATCAATCGATACGCCTCTAATAGTACTTCTTTATCTACTTTCTTACTCTCCTTTATTTTTACAGCCATAATTTAATTTTTATACTTTGGGCGTTCCCTTTACGGCATAAAAAACCGTTTCGTTCACACTACACGGTTTTTAACGCCGTAAAGGTCGGGCTATCACTACTCACTCTTTTGGTTTGCATATATGCAACAAACCAAAAGGAGTTCAAACACGCCGTTCTATCCCTAACGTGGAATAAAATAAAATCCGGTCTTCCCTTACTCAGAAACGTAAAGTTAAGAAAAAATAGATACTTTTGAAGTCCTTTTAAAACCGAAAATTAATTCCATGACAAAATATTTTATTCTAATTACATTTTGGTTCTTACTTTCCTGCACGGAAAACACCACACAACAACAAGAAAAACGTCCTCAACCTATTGATACGGCAACAAAAAACATCGAAAAAGAGGAGAAAAAAGAAACCATACTTTCCTTTACAAATAATAATCAACCTATCGATAGTGTATTTACACCTGTCGATACTAACTTTACTACCTCAACGGTAGTGTTACCCAAAGGATTTTCCGCTCAAATTCTATTTCAAGAAAAAAACGACAAAGTATTGGTTTCTCCCAATAGTACCCAAACAGCCCCGGCAAAAGGAAACCACGATATGTTGGCATTTATCCCCGATAGTATCCACCCCGGAAAAGGAGAGCTTTTTGTCAGTCACGAACTGCGAAGAGGCAATCCACTGCTTGGCGATGGTGGCGGTGCTACCATGTTTAAACTTGAAAAACAAAATGGAAAATGGAAAGTTACCTCACCTTTCTTTAATGTTGACTTTAGCACCGTAAGAGATACCGACCGTAATTGTGGAGGAAGCGTAGCCCCCAACGGAATGATATACACCTGCGAAGAACATCAAGGTTTTAGTAACTCTTATTTTTATTTAGACGGCAAAGGACATAGAGATACCAGCGATGTCGGTAACCTGAAATTTTACGAAAATATTGGCTACGTGGTAGAGGTTGACCCCAAAACGATGAAAGCCACCCAAAAAATAATTGCCATGGGTTGCTACTTTCACGAGGACATCGAATTTATGGACGACCGTAAAACCGCCTACCTTACCGACGATAAAGAACCCGGGGTTTGGTTCAAATTCGTAGCCGACCAACAAGATGACTATTCGCAGGGTCAACTATATGCTTACAAACAAACAGAAGACGGAACAAGCGGTGAATGGATAACATTACCTAGAGATACAGCTTCACTATTCAACATCAGAAAAATTGCCATTGAAAAAGGTGCAACACTTTTTATGCGACACGAATGGATTGCACGAAAAGGTAATAAAATATACATAGCAGAAACAGGACACGACCACACCGATTGGACAAAACCTATTTCGCAAGGAGGTGTTCCTGCCAAACATTTACGCGACCACCAACACAAAGGCAATAACGTTTATGAAGATGTTTTTGGAAGAATACTCGTTTTCGATACGCAGACGAATGAGATGAATGTATTTTTAGAGGGCGGAAAATCAGGAGCTACAGTATTTTCAAATCCTGATTGTATTACGCTTACTCATCAAAAAGGAAAGGATTATTTGGTCATCTGCGAAGACATCAACAAAAACAACAAAGGAAGAGTTCCAAAATACGTTAAAAAGAAAAACCGGTGGTATAATGAACTTTATTTTCTTGATATTGAATTAGAACAACCTACTTTATCCGACTTAAAAAGGTTTGCAGTTACGCCTATGGGAGCAGAATTTACAGGAGCAATTTTTACCCCCGACAATAAAACAATGTTTTTAAATGTGCAACATCCGCATTGGAAAAACGGTGCTCCTTATAACCGTTCTACAACAATTGCTATTGAATTTCCTTAAATTTTGTCTTTTCTACCGTATCTTTGCCCGACTTTGATTAAAGAAACCGACATATTGAATCGTGTTCATTCGCCTAAAGATTTAAAAAAACTCTCTACTCAAGAGCAGAAAGTTTTGTGCAATGAAATACGCTGGACAATTATCAAACAATTATCCAAAACTTCGGGGCATTTCGGTGCAAGTTTGGGCGTTGTGGAATTGACTGTTGCCTTACATACCGTTTTTAATACACCTGACGACAAATTAGTTTGGGATGTAGGTCATCAAAGTTATGCTCACAAAATCATTACGGAAAGAAAAGACCGCTTTGAAACACTTCGCCAATTTGGTGGGATTTCCGGTTTTCCAAGCGTAAAAGAAAGCCTCTACGACGATTTTGGAACAGGGCATTCTTCTACTTCTATCAGTGCTGTTTTGGGTATGGCGGTTGCCTCCGAATTAGACGGAAATTACGAACGGCAACACATTGCCGTTATCGGTGACGGAGCTCTTTCTGCGGGAATGGCTTTTGAGGCCTTAAACAACGCCGGTTCGATAAGGGGAAATGTTTTGATTATTATCAACGACAATCAACAATCTATAGACGATAGTGTTGGAGGATTGGAGAAACATTTTAGAAATCTGACAAGCAATAAAACCAATTTTTTTGAAAATCTAGGCTTAGCTTATTACGGGATAGTGAACGCCAACAACTACGAAGAAATTAAACAAGCTCTACAAGACCAAAAAGAGAAAAAAGGAGTACGTGTTCTGCACTGCAAAACTATTAAAGGATTTGGCTATCATCCTGCCGAAACAGGCGATGCAGCGATTTGGCACGCACCCGGAAAATTTGAAATAGAAACAGGAAAACGTCAAGTGAACGAACAAGGATTCCCGATGAAATATCAGGATGTATTTGGACGTACTTTGGTTGATTTGGCAAAAGAAAACGATGATATTGTTGCTATAACTCCCGCTATGACAAGCGGTTCTTCGTTGCATTGGTTTAAAGAACGTTTTCCTAATCGTTTTTTTGATGTCGGCATAGCGGAACAACACGCGGTTACCTTTGCAGGTGGATTGGCAAAAATGGGAAAACTACCGTTTTGTGTGATTTATTCTACATTTTTACAACGGGCGTACGACCAATTGATTCACGATGTAGCCTTGCAAGAATTACCGGTTGTCTTCTGCGTTGATAGAGCCGGACTGGTAGGGGAAGACGGTGCTACGCATCAAGGTATTTTTGATTTGGCATTTTTAAGAGCCGTTCCTAATCTTTTGATTGTTTCTCCACGAAATGAACAAGAATTGATAAACGCTTTGTATTGGGCAACGGAAATTAGAAAAACAGTTGTTGTACGCTACCCGAGAGGACGAGGAAAACTGCTTTCGTTGGATAAACCAACGGTCTTAAAAACAGGGAAAGGCAGTTGTTTAAGAAAGGGTAAAGACATCGCTTTGCTATCAATTGGAAAAATAGCCGATGAAGTAGAAAAAGCAATTAGGGAACTCCATAAAAAAAAGATTTTCCCTTCTCATTATGATTTGCGTTTTGTGAAGCCTTTGGATAAAGAACTATTAACGCAAATGGCGACTAACTACAAAAAGGTGGTTGTAGTTGAAGAAGGCACAACACACGGGGGAGTGGGAAGTGCCGTTTTAGAGTTTTTTGCTTCAATAAACACTAAAATGGAAACTAAATTAATCGGTATTGACGATAAATTTGTGGAACACGGCTCTATTCCTGAATTGTATGATGCGTTGGGAATTTCTGCACCGTTTATTGTGAAAGCTTG
>JALTUD010000145.1 GCA_027047735.1 Flavobacteriales bacterium
TCAACAAATTGTTTATATTTTGTATATACCGTTCCTTTGAGGATTCTATCTCCTCCATATTCAAAATCATTGAATAAAGGATGTTTAATATGTTTCATGTGCACCCTGATTTGATGTGTTCTCCCTGTTTCCAGTTTGCATTCAACCAGTGTTGTATAACCAAAGCGTTCCAAGACTTTATAATGTGTTACAGCGTGTTTCCCGATTTCCGGATCATCGTAAACATCCATTATCTTTCGGTTCTTTAACGACCTTGCTAAATTTCCCGTAATTGTTCCTTCGTCCTCGTCAAAATCACCCCAAACCAAGGCTTGATATCGACGCTGCGTTGTTCTGTCAAAAAATTGTTTAGCTAAATGAGTTAACGCATCTTCGGTTTTAGCTACAACCATTATTCCCGACGTATTTTTATCCAAACGATGGACTAACCCCGGTCTTCCAAAATAATTATTGGGCAATGAAGGTAGATTATCAAAATGATAAACCAGTGCGTTTACTAAAGTTCCCGTATAATTTCCAAACCCCGGATGAACAACCATCCCCGCTTCTTTATTGATAACAATTACATCATCATCCTCATAAACAATATTCAGCGGAATATCTTCGGGAATTAACTCAAGATTACGAACAGGGTAAGGCAAAACAATAGATATTTCATCATCCGGTTTTACTTTATAATTAGATTTAACCGCTTTACCGTTCACCAAAATATTTCCGTTTCTCGCTGCTACTTGTAACTTATTTCTGGACGTATTAGGTATTCTATCCATCAAGAACTTATCTATTCGTAATGGTTCTTGTCCTTTATCTGCAATTATCTTGTAGTGTTCGAAAAGTTCTTCTTCTTGTTCTTTGTTTTCAGTACTCATTTCTGATTTATTTTTTCCAGAACTTCTTTAGCGGCCTTCTGCTCTGCTTTTCGTTTTGATTTTGCGGTAGCCTTTGCTACGATTTTTTTATCTATTTCTACCCCCATCGTAAAATAGAATTGCCCTTCTATTTTTGCTTTATTCAATTCTTTAAAGGCTAAAGATTGATGTTTTTTCTGACAGTGAATTAATAATTGACTCTTGTAATCGGTATTGGTTTCCTCCACTACTTTTAAATCTATGTATTTTGATAAAATGGAGGTTTCCAAGGCTTTTTTTGTCTTGTCGTACCCTAAATCCAAATACATAGCACCCACCAAAGATTCAACAACGTTTCCTAACAAAGAAAGGTGTTCACTTCCTTTGTTTTGCTTGTATTTTATGAACTCAATCAAGTTGATTTTCTTTCCAATTCTATTCAAACTTTCTCTACTTACAATTCGAGAACGCATTTGAGTAAGAAAACCTTCGGATTTATTTGGATAAGCATTATAAACATATTCAGCTACAATAGTTCCTATAACCGAATCGCCAAGAAACTCTAACCTTTCATTACTAAGGCGAAAACCTTTGTCATTGACTTTAGCTACGGATTTATGCTGAAACGCCAGAGCATACAATTCTATATTCTTAGGCTTTATGGAAAACCGATTGATTAAATAGTCATACAATTCCTTGTGCTGACTACTTTTTTTCCGATTAAAAAATAGAAATTTAATCTTTATACTTTTTTAAGATTACAGATGTATTATGCCCTCCAAAACCAAAGGTATTACTAATCGCAACATCAACATTTCGCTCTTGAGCTTTATTGAGTGTCAAATTCAATTTGTAATCGATATTCTCGTCTTCTGTTTCGAAGTTTATTGTTGGTGGAATTACACCATCTACAATTGTCATTGTAGCGGCAATTGCTTCAATAGCTCCTGCTGCTCCCAGCAAATGCCCCGTCATTGATTTAGTTGAGCTGATATTCAAATTATAAGCATGCTCACCAAAAACAGATTTTATAGCTTTGATTTCTGCAATATCTCCTAAAGGAGTGGAAGTTCCGTGTACATTGATATAATCAACTTCTTCGGGGTTTATTCCTGCGTCATCTAAAGCACTTACCATTGCTTTTATAGCCCCCTCTCCTTCCGGATGTGGTGCTGTAATATGATAAGCATCTGCTGTTAAACCACCACCTATTACTTCTGCATAAATTTTAGCACCTCTGGCTTTTGCGTGTTCCAACTCTTCTAAAATTATCGTTCCTGCTCCTTCACCTAGAACAAAACCATCTCTATTTTTATCAAAAGGTCGTGATGCGGTTTCAGGCGAATCGTTTCTAGTTGATAGAGCACGCATAGCGTTAAAACCTCCTATTCCTGCAATATTTACGGCTGCTTCAGAGCCTCCTGTTATCATTACGTCAGTTTTTCCAAGTTGGATATACATGGCTGCATCTATTAACGCATTGTTTGATGATGCACAAGCTGAAACCGTTACATAATTAGGCCCTTTAAAGCCGTATTTAATGGAAATATGTCCTGCTGCAATGTCAGCAATCATTTTGGGGATAAAGAAAGGATTAAATCGTGGTGTTCCGTCTCCTGTTGCATAATTAAAACATTCGTTTTGAAACGTGGTTAAACCTCCAATACCGGATCCCCAAATAACCCCTGCTCTGTCTAAATTAATTTGATTTAAGTCCAAACCGGAATCTTTCATTGCTTCTGCCGTGCTGACTAGTGCGTATTGAGAAAATTCATCTAACTTTCTTGCTTCTTTTCTATCTAAAAAATCTGTTACGTTAAAATTCTTTACTTCGCAAGCGAACTTTGTTTTGAATTTTTCCGCATCAAAATGTGTTATAGGGGCAGCTCCGCTGACTCCCGCCTTTAAATTTTGCCAATATTCATTTAAAGTATTCCCAATTGGAGTTAATGCTCCCATTCCTGTGATAACTACACGTTTTTTTGATGCCATAACGTTACTGATGTATAAAAAATAAGGTAATTGTTGTTGAATATATTTTAAAATTAACAGGCTAATTACGAACGTAAAAGCTTATATTACCTAACAAAACTCAATTTTTATTACAGTCCTTAACTGATATAAAAATTAATTAAAGCCATGAAAGCATAATGCTTTACGTGGGTTTTGCAAGTTTACTTTAAAATAGCTTTTAATAAACTTATCTATTTATTAAAAAGGATAATAAAATTACTTAAAGTTTAACCTGATGTCAACTTTAAGTAACTCAAAAGAGTGCTTATATAACACCCCTCTTCTATTCAAAAATGTATTCCTACTACTTTTTGAAAATTGATTTAAACACTTAATGAGGAGTACTAATCCTCATTAAGTGTTTAAAATTTAAATATTATTTTGCGTTTTCTTCGATGTAAGTAACTGCGTCTCCTACCGTTTGAATTTTTTCTGCATCTTCATCCGGTATTGCGATGTTGAATTCTTTTTCCAATTCCATAATCAACTCTACCGTATCCAATGAATCTGCTCCTAAATCATTTGTAAAGTGTGCATCGTTTACTACTTCTGCTTCATCTACTCCTAATTTATCTACTATTATTGCTATTACTTTTCCTTTTAAATCTGCCATTTTATTTTGTTTTAATGATTAATACAGTTTGCAAATAAAACATTTTTCGACCATACGACAAAATACTTTAGTATAAAGTTATCAATGATTATGGTTTTATTCCATTTAAATATTGAAACGAGCTTTATAAAAAGTTTTTATTTCCTTTATCCTTGTTAGAAGTTAATTACAATTTGTCTATAACCTTAAATCCGCAAGTGATTTCGTTATGAAAAGTCAAAATGCGTATTATTATTGGTCAAGCACAGTTTTGAGACACACAAGCGTAGCCATAGCTACAGTGAGTATCGAAAAACGAGCATTGCCAATAATGATGCGGAGTTTGGCTTTGGAATAGAAGTTCACTTGCGGATTTAAGGTATAAGTTAAAAATTAGTTCTTTTCATTTCACTTGTCGTTATTTTTGCGAACCGTAGCTACGGCTATGCTTCTTAAAAATGCCTAGATTGAAAAGAAAATAAGCTAATTTCATTTTTATACACAAACTGTAAATAACTTCTTCAAAATTATTTTCCATAGCTGGGGCTATGCAAAATTTTTATTCATCGTCTAAAGAATCTAAAACTCATTTTCTTACCACTCTTTTTACACACGTTAGGGATTGTATCCCTAACACGAGCAAAATAGACGGTATAAAGCGTTTTTTAATTCCTTATCCTTCTTCATAAAAATTTTCCATAGCTGGGGCTATGCAAAATTTTTATTCATCGTCTAAGAAACCAAAAATTCACTTTCTATCCGCTAATTTTACTCGCGTTAGGGATAGAACGGCGTGTTTGAGCTCCTTTTTGCCCTCCTCCTTTTGAGGGCAAAAAGAGCGAGTAGTGATAGCCCGACCTTTACGGCGTTAAAAAGTGGTGGAGTGCAACGAAACTGCTTTTTTTATGACGTAAAGGGAACGCCCAAAAACTTATTTTTCTTCCTTAAAAATATATTTCATTACTTCACTTGCGGCGTATAAACCGAAAAGTGCGGGCATATAGGAAGATGTTCCGTAGAATGATTTTTTGAAATTGCTTCCGTCGGTCATTTGTAAGGATTTTGAGAGCGGGGTTTCAGGTGTAAAAACGGCTCTTACTCCTTTGTATATTCCTTCTTTTTTTAAACGTTTTTTTATCTTCTGTCCGAGTTTACAGCCTTTGACTTTGGATATGTCTCTTACTTTGACCATTTCGGGATTCATCTTTCCTCCAGCTCCCATTGAACTGATACATTTTACTCGTTTTCGCTTGCAGGCTAATATCAATTCTACTTTTGGGGATACGCTATCGATACAGTCCATTACATAATCGTAGGATTGTTGGGTTAATACTTCGGACATTCGTTCGGGTTTAAGGAACTCATCTATTTTAGTTAAGTTGAGCCGGGGATTAATATCCAGCAGACGTTCGCCTACGACATCTACTTTTTGTTTCCCGATGGTTGAGTGCAAAGCGGGAAGCTGACGGTTTATATTGGTAATATCGACATCGTCTCCGTCAACAATAGTTAGATTACCTACTCCTGCACGTGTGATAAATTCGGCTGCAAAACTACCTACTCCTCCTAGACCCACGATAAGTACATTGGCTTTTTTCATTTGTTCTATGCCTTGTTCTCCGACTAGCAATTCTGCTCGTTCCAACCAGTTATTCGCCATAAATTTGATTCTATTTGTGTTTTTAATTCTTGTACGCTTATGTTTAGTATTTCGCTCGCTAAGGTGTATAGTTCTTGAATTGTATGTGTTTCGTTTTCGTCTGTTTCTAAAAAGAGTTGGTTTAGGGGGACTTGTGCAAGTGCTTTTCTTCTTGCTTCAGAATGGAATAAATCCATTCCAAAGCTGAGGTATATCCTCTTGTCAACAAGTTGATTTGCTAACTCCTTACCTTTGTTAAATCCATGAATTACCCACGTTTGGAGTGGCTGAATTTGTTTATGCAATTGTATTATTTCGTTGTATGCTTTTACGCAGTGTACCACCATGGGTTTTTGGTATTGTTCGGATAATTTGATTTGACGAATAAACATTTCCTGCTGAATTTGTAAATCTGCTCCTTTTAGTTTATCTAATCCGCATTCTCCGACAAACAGACATTTATTTTGTTTTAATAACAATTCTAATATTTCCGGTTGTTGCAGTTTATTTGCAATATACCACGGATGTATTCCCGCTGAAAAACAGGTTGGAGGTATGCTTTTCATTTCCTCTCCAACAATAACATTGTAGATCGCATGTTTTTTTATTTTATGTGTATGAAAATCTAAATACACTTTCTTTCTTCTCTTTTCAATATTCAAATAGTACACCTTAAATCCGCAAGTGAAATTCTATTACAAAGCCAAACTTCGTATCATTATAGGCAATGCTCGTTTTGGCTTTTCATAACGAAATCACTTATGGATTTAAGGTATTATAAAAAGGAGAAATCATCAAATACACAACGACACCGCTTACTGCTACATACAACCATAACGGAAAAGTTATTTTTGCTAATCTTTTATGGGTTTGTACATCTCTAAAATGTCCTTTTAGTGCAGTAACTAAAATCAACGGGGTTATTGCCACCGATAAAATAATATGTGTTACGAGTACAAAATAATAAATAAAAGGGTAATTCCCCGCATAGTGTGTAGAATCTGACGTCATGTGATAGGCAACATATAACAACAAAAATAAAAATGAGAGAAGCAAGGCTGTTTTAATCAATCGTTCGTGCCATATTATTTTTTTTTGCTTTACCGCTATAACCGCCATAATCAAGATTACCGCTGTTACAGCGTTTATAGAAGCATAAATAGGAGGAAGGAACGTTAACGGTTCTATCGTTTTTATTTTAACTCCGAAAAGTAGTGCTACAACAACAGGGATAACAATTGATATAATTTTTACCCAACGTGTATATTTTTCTTGCGTTTTATTCATTCTGTATTTTAAGAACTTACACCTATGAAAAAAACCGCAAAGCCATTACATTTAAAATGTAAGACCTTGCGGTTTTCACCTCTTTTAACTCTGTTTTATTTTAGTTTTCTAGCCACCTCAACTTCAGAGAAACACTCAATATGATCTCCGACTTTGATGTCGTTGAACTTATCAATGTTTAGCCCACATTCGTATCCTTTGGCTACTTCTTTTACATCATCTTTGAAACGTTTTAGTGAGCCTAGTTCTCCTGTGTAAATCACAATACCATCTCTAATCAATCGTATTTTTTCATTTCGCACAAGTTTTCCTTCAAGAACATAACATCCGGCAACAGTACCCACGCGTGTTATTTTAAACACATCTCTTACTTCTGCTGTTCCAAGAATTTCTTCTTTAATTTCCGGCGAAAGCATTCCTTCCATTGCTTCTTTTACATCTTCAATTGCTTGATAAATGACAGAGTACAATCGAATATCAATTTGTTCTTGCTCGGCTAACTTACGAGCTTGCATTGAAGGTCGTACTTGGAAACCGATAATTACAGCGTCTGACGCGGATGCTAACATCACATCGGATTCAGTAATTTGTCCTACTGCTTTATGTATGATGTTTACTTGTATTTCATCTTGTGAAAGTTTTAGTAAAGCATCGGATAGTGCTTCTATTGAGCCATCCACATCACCTTTTACAATGATATTCAACTCTTTAAAGTCTCCTAGAGCAAGACGTCTTCCAATTTCATCTAATGTAATATGTTTTGTTGTTCTAAGACCTTGTTCTCTTTGTAATTGTTGACGTTTATTAGCAATATTTTTCGCTTCTTTTTCATCTTCTAACACATGGAATCGGTCACCGGCTTGACAAGCTCCGTTTAATCCTAACATAGATACCGGAATAGAAGGTCCTGCCTCCTTAATCTCTTTCCCTTGATCACTATGCATTATTTTCACCTTACCCCACTGAGTTCCGGCAATTAATACATCTCCGACTTTTAATGTTCCGGCTTCGACTAATAATGTTGTAACATATCCTCTTCCTTTGTCTAAAGTAGATTCTATTACAGTTCCTACCGCACGCTTATTAGGGTTTGCTTTCAACTCTAATAATTCTGCTTCCAACAATACTTTTTCAATTAATTCCTCTACTCCCGTACCTTTCTTTGCAGAAATCTCTTGAGATTGATATTTACCTCCCCATTCTTCTAACAGGATATTCATTTGAGAAAGTTGTTCTCTAATTCTATCAGGATTGGCTCCGGGCTTATCAATTTTATTCAAAGCAAAAACCATTGGTACTCCTGCGGCTTGAGCATGATTAATTGCTTCTTTGGTTTGTGGCATGACATCATCATCTGCTGCAATAATAATTATAGCAACATCGGTTACTTGAGC
>JALTUD010000146.1 GCA_027047735.1 Flavobacteriales bacterium
CATAACTTTCATTAAGCATGCCTCCGGTAATGAGTAAAAACAATATGATAAGTAACTGTTTGATAATCGCGATAATTTATTTTCCGTCTATTGCCAAATCTTGTGCCATAGTTTGTAAATCTCGGTCAAACATATACAAGCCTCCTTTATCTTCTCCGATTAGGCTTAATTTATCTAAAATAGTACGGGCTAATGCTTCTTCCTCCATTTGTTCCGATACATACCATTGCATAAAATTATAGGTGGTATAATCTTTTTCTGCAAGGCATAAATCAACGATATTATTAATGCTTTCGGTTACGTTTAGTTCGTGTTCCAATAGTAACTCAAAAATATTGGATAAATTTTTAAATTCTGTAGGTGGTTTTATCAATGCCGGTATAGCGGCTTGTCCTCCCCGCTCGTTAACAAATCGAATTAGTTTTAGCATGTGCATCCTTTCTTCGTCGCTGTGTTTGTACAGAAACTCCGAAGTTCCGGTCAATCCGATTGTTTCTGACCACGAAGCCATAGCTAAATAAAAATGTGAAGACGAGGCTTCCAACTCTATTTGTTTGTTGAGTGCGGTTTGAATTTTATCTTTTAACATATTGTTTTTCTTATTAAATTGTAATCTATAAACGATGCAAGTCCCAAAAATAACAGAATATACGGTATTGTTTTCTATTTACTTTTATTACTTGTTAACATTTACCAGGTAGTTTTGTTAAAATCTATATTAATTTCTTGTTTAACCTTAAATCCGCAAGTGAACTTCTATTCCAAAGCCAAACTCCGCATCATTATTGGCAATGCTCGTTTTTCGATACTCACCGTAGCTATGGCTACGTTTGCGTGTCTCAAAACTGTGCTAGACCAATACTAATGCGTATTTTGACTTTTCATAACGAAATCACTTGCGGATTTAAGGTTTAAAGTAAAGCTCATTTTATTTGTACTTATCTCAATTGCGTTAGGGATCGTATCCCTAACACATATAAAATGAGCACCATAAAATATTTTTATTTCCTTTATACATCTTCAAAAAATATTTCCATAGCTGGTGCTATGCAAAGATTTTTTTCATCGCCTAAAGAAACTAAAACTTATTTTCTTATCGCTCATTTCACATGCGTTAGGGATAGGAGCGGCATCCTTTTGGGTTGTTGCATATATGCAACCCAAAAGATATAGCGGATAGCCCGACCCCATTTTGCGAAAACAACGTTTAGCGATAGCGGTATGTTGTTTTTGCAAAATGGGGGAACGCCCTAAAAATCTTTATTTACTCCTATACCAAATAAGGCAAAATCATATTTTACGGGGTCGTTGGCGTCTAATTTTCTTAGGTTTTTATCTAATTCTTCAAGGGCTTTCCAATCGTTTTGTTTTCGGTGCAGAAGTCCTAATTTCCGGGCTATATTACCCGAATGGACATCGAGAGGACAGGATAAAACAGCCGGGGAAATCTGATTCCATATACCGAAATCGACGCCTTTGTTGTCTTGGCGTACCATCCAACGCAAGAACATATTGATTCGTTTGGAAGCCGACCCTTTTTGAGGGTTGGATACATGCTTAAAAGTTCTCAACTTCGGGTCGGAATTGATGCTGAAAAAGGCTTTTCTGAATTGTATAATCGCCTCTTTTATATGGGTTGATTTGCTCGTAATTCCTTTAAGAAAAACCTCCTCCAAATTTGAATATTGCCTGTATAAGTTTTGCAAAGACCGAATAAAAAAATCTAAATCGTCAGCATTAAACGTTCTGTGTTTAATGTTTTTTATGTATTTGAAATCTTTACTTTTGTCGTAGTTAACTACATATTCATAGGGTTGATTGTCCATTGCCAAAATTATTTTTTCGGCATTTCGGATAATCATTTCCCGCTTTCCCCAAGCTATTGTGGCAGTGATGAAACCGCTGATTTCTATATCTTCCTTTTTTGTAAAACGATGCGGAATTTGAATCGGATCATTTTCGATAAATTTCGGTGTATTGTAGAAATCGGCTTTTTCGTCTAAAAACTCTTTTAACTCCTGTTGAGAAAGCATAATTTATTTCATCTCAATGGTTTGCTTTCTGTCCGGACCTACCGAAACGATGGAAATTGGTGTTTCCAATTCTTTTTCCAGATAAGCTACATATTCCAATAGTTCCTGAGGTAAATCTTTTTGGTCGGTTATTTTAGTTAAATCGGTTTTCCAACCTTTGATTTTTTTATAAACGGGTTCTATTTCTCCTTCGTTTACAGAGTAAGGAAAATAATCAATTTGTTCGCCTTTATACATGTAATGTGTGCACACTTTTATGGTGTCGAAAGTGTCTAATACATCGGCTTTCATCATTGCTAATTCGGTTACACCATTTATCATTATTGCGTACTTTAATTGAGGTAAATCAATCCATCCGCATCTTCTTTCTCTACCTGTGGTTGCTCCAAATTCGTGTCCTAATTGTCTTATTTGTTCGCCTGTTTCATTGTCTTCTTCCGTTGGAAAAGGACCACTACCTACTCTGGTGCAGTATGCTTTAAAGATTCCGACTATTTTTTCTATTTTATTGGGTGCAATTCCTAACCCGGTGCTTGTTCCTGCTGTGGTTGTATTGGAAGAGGTAACAAAAGGATACGTTCCGAAATCAATATCTAACATGGTTCCTTGTGCTCCTTCCGCCAAGATATTTTTCCCGGATTTCAGGGCGTTATTCAGGTAATGTTCGCTATCAATTATTGTTAATTTCTTTAAGGTTTCTATTCCTTCAAAAAATGGTTTTTCCAAGGCTTTTAAATCGTATTCTAAATCGTGATGCTTTAAAATGTTTAGGTGTTTCTCTACTAACTGAGCGTATTTTTCCGAAAAATTATCTTCCAAAACATCTCCGACTCTTAAACCGTTTCTACCTGTTTTGTCCATATAGGTAGGGCCGATACCTTTAAGAGTAGAGCCGATTTTGTTTTTTCCTTTGGCAATTTCGGATGCTTTATCTAATAATTTGTGTGTGGGTAAAATTAAATGAGCTTTTTTAGAAATAAGCATTTGCTCATTTACATCTACCCCCATTTCCAATAGTTTATCGATTTCTTCTTTTAGAATAACCGGGTCTATAACGACTCCGTTTCCGACTACATTTTTCACCCCTTTGTGAAAAATTCCGGAAGGAATGGTATGAAGAACGTGTTTAATTCCTTCAAACTCAAGCGTATGCCCTGCATTAGGACCTCCTTGAAAACGAGCGATAATATCGTATTGAGGTGTTAGTACATCTACGATTTTCCCTTTTCCTTCGTCTCCCCATTGAAGACCTAATAAAACGTCCATTGCCATTTTAATTGTATATTTTTATGCTATTGTTATAAGTTCTTTTTCTGCTTCTTCTACCGAATTTCGTATTTCAAAGACAGTATTTAATTTGGATATAATAAAGAGTTTGTTCACACTTTCCGGCACATTGGTTATGATAGTTTCCCCTCCTTTTACTCTTGATTTTGTAAGAATACTAATTAAGGTATTTAATCCGCTACTGTTTAGGTATTCCAATTGTTCTAAACTAAGAATAATTTTGTTGTGTTTGTTCAATGCTTCTTCAACTGCGGCAATCAACTCTTTTATGGATTCGGTATCCATCATTCTTCCTTTTAAATCTACAACCCAATGATTGTTTTTTTCTTTTATTGTAAAGTCAAACTTTTTCATTTTTTATTTTTTCGTGTTCCGTAAAAATAGAGAGAATGTCTATTGATGTCTATATCAAAAACTTCCTCAAGAGTTGATTTTATATTTTGTATTCTGGGGTCGCAAAACTCAATGACCTCGTTGGTATCTTCTAATATAATATGGTCGTGCTGACGAGATTCATAAGCTTTTTCGTATAACGAAATATTTTTTCCGAATTGATGTTTTCGAACCAAATTGCAGTCTAGAAGTAACTCCATTGTATTGTATAATGTAGCTCTGCTAACTCGATACTTTTCTTGCATATTCATATACAGTGTATCAATATCAAAATGACCTTCATAGCTGTAAATTTCATTCAAGATGGCAAACCGTTCAGGTGTTCTGCGGTGCATCTTTTCTTTAAGATAATCTTCCAGAATATCTTTTACCTTTTTTTGTATTTCTGTTTCGGCTACGATTTCAGTATTGTACCCCATAAGTTAGTTTTTTACGCTTATAGCCAAATTCATTAATGAATTTATTTAAAGCTGAAAAACAAATGTAATTCTTTTCATTTTATTGAACTTCCAAAAACAAAAAAATACCGAGAAAATTCCCGGTATTTTTTTTAACATATCTTTGAAGAATGTTTACATCTTTTTTACATAATCTGTAATAATTACAATATGTTGACCATCGACTTTCCCTTCTATGTATTTTTCATTGTCCGGGTCAAGTGAAATTCTTCTTACAGCAGTTCCTCTTTTTGCGGTAAATCCTCCACCTTTTACTTTCAAATCTTTAATCAAAACAACTGAATCACCTGTGTTTAACACAACGCCATTTACATCCTTATGTATTACTTTATCTTCTTCCGGTACATCTTCTCCGGTGGCTTTTGCCCATTCTAAGACATCGTCTTCCATATACATCATATCCAACAAATCTTGTGGCCAACCTTCTGACTTCAAACGTTGTAACATTCTCCAAGATAATACTTTCACAGCATCTACTTCACTCCACATGCTATCGTTTAAGCAACGCCAATGGTTTACATCCACTTTATCCGGATTTTCGATTTGTTCGATACAAGTTGAACACAATAAAACGTGATCTTCTTCATTTCCGTTTTTTTGCGGTTCTACCGCATAAACTTGTAAATCGTTTTCGCTTCCGCAAATTTCACATTTTCCACTGCTCCTTTCTTGTAATTTTTTTTCTAAACTCATACTGTATTATTATTTTATGATACTAAATCCGGTATATTCTACCAAAGCATCCGGTATTTTTATACCGTCTTTTGTTTGATTATTTTCTAATAATGCCGCTACTATTCTAGGCAAAGCCAAAGCACTACCATTCAAAGTATGTGCTAATTGAGGTTTATTTCCTTTTCCTCTGTAACGTAATTTTAATCTGTTCGCTTGAAATGTTTCAAAATTTGAAACCGAACTAACTTCCAACCACCGTTCTTGAGCAACTGAAAATACCTCTAAGTCAAAAGTAAGTGCAGAGGTAAATCCTAAATCTCCACCACAAAGACGTAAAACACGGTAAGGTAATTCTAATTTATCCAATAATGATTTGACGTGTTCTACCATTTTATCCAATAACTCGTAACTTTGAGAAGGATGAGCAATTTGTACTATTTCAACTTTATCAAATTGATGTAAACGGTTTAATCCTCGAACATCTTTACCGTAAGACCCGGCTTCTCTTCTGAAACAAGGCGTATAACCTGTCTTTTTGATAGGTAATTCATTTTCAGAAACAATTACATCTCTGTAAATATTGGTAATTGGTACTTCCGCCGTTGGTATTAAATACAAATTATCAACTGTACAGTGATACATTTGTCCTTCTTTATCCGGCAATTGTCCTGTTCCATACCCTGAAGCTTCGTTCACTAATAATGGCGGAATAACTTCTTGAAAACCAGCTTTTTCAGCTTCATCTATAAAGAAATTGATTAAAGCTCGTTGCAACCTTGCTCCTTTTCCGGTATAAACAGGAAAACCTGCACCGGTAATTTTGACCCCTAACTCAAAATCAATTAAGTTATATTTTTTAGCCAGTTCCCAATGCGGTAGATTATACTCTCCTAAATCGGGAATTTCTCCGGCTGTCAGTACCACTTCATTATCTTCATCGGTATTCCCTTTCGGTACTGACGGATGAGGCACATTAGGTATCTGATATAAAATCTCTTTTATTTGTTCTTGAATCTTAGCTTCTTCTTCTTTTAGTTGTTTAGAACGTTCTTTTAAATCGGCTGTCTTAGATTTTATTTGGTTTGCTTCTTCTTGCTTTCCTTGTTTAAAAAGCATCCCTATTTCTTTTGACAATTTATTGCTTTCTGCTAAGGTATCATCTAATTCTCTCTGTGTTTTTCTCCTTAACTCATCTAAATCAATAACCTTGTTGATTTGCTCACTAACGTCTAAATTTCTAATTTTTAAACGTTCTATTATATCGTCTTTTTGCTCTCTTATTCGTTGTAGTTCTAACATTTTATTTTATTCTCTATTGTATAACGCCCAAAGGTAATAATTTGACTAAAATCCATACAGAAAAAAATAATTTATTTAAGCGATTACATTTACAATACTCCTACAAATAAAAAAATATAATACACCCCGGCCAAAATAAATACTATCCCTGCTACCATACGCATCACTTTTTCAATTTTAGTTATTTGAGTATAAAAAGACCCTATTTTACTAGCCGTAAACGCCAACAAGTAAGTAAACAAAATCACAGGTAATCCTGTACCAAAGGCAAATACAATGGGAAGATATAAACCATCAGCAGAAGAAATAGTCATTGGGATTAACATTCCGAAATACAAAGCTCCACTGTACGGACAAAAAGCCAAAGCAAATACAACCCCGATTAAGAATGAGCCCAACATCCCCTTATCTTTAAATTTTTCCGATAATTTCTCTTGCAAAGAAGATTGCCCCCAAAAATTCAATTTAATCACATTTAACATGATTAACCCGATAATGATGAGCAAAGGACCTAATACTTTTTCGCCGTTTTGACTCAAAAATTTAGCAACATTAAATTTACTTGCTCCAAAATATAAAAGCAATCCTATCCCCGTATAGCTGAATGCTCGTCCAAACGTGTAGGCAAGTCCACTTAAAAATACTTTATTTTTATCCGTTATATTTTTAGAAATAAATGCCGTAGCCGTAATGTTGGTAGCTAAAGGACAAGGACTTATAGCCGTTAATATTCCTAAAAAGAAAGCACTTAGAACTACCCAATTAGAATGATACGCCAATTCGTTTAAATATTCAATCATCGTTTAATGTCTTATTTTAGAAAGGGCATCATTCAATTCCTCCACCAAATCGGTTTCAAAATCGTCCGTATCTACTTTTTCAAAAGCCCAATTGGTTAAATCATCCGATTCTATCTCCTTTCCATCCTTCACCATAGAGACAATTAAAGTTGTCCCGAAAGCGCCATACTTTTCAACTAAATCCTTATTTTCGTCTGACTCACAATTCAACAATTCAAATTCTATTGTTCCCTCCTCAAATTGCTTTTCAAAATGTTTATGAATGACGTCTTTTACTGCTTTTTCAATCGCTATACAAGTAACGCAACGGTGTTCGCTGTGAAAGTCATAGATTACTACTCTATCCTTTTTCGCATTAACATCTTGTTGAGTTATTGTTTGTTCTTGTGTGTGTTCGCTCTTGCTTTCCGAACAAGAATTAAATACTACTAAAGTCATCAACGAAACTACAGTTATAATTTTTCTCATTTTTAATTTATTTTTTTGAGTTACAAATTGGTTTGTTTTTATTTAAAATATCGGTTTTAACAAAATCATTCTTTAAAATCGGACTCCACATAAAATCATCTATCTCTATCACCTTAAAATTTTCACTAGGCGTTTCGGAAAGTAATTTTTCTGCAAAAGTATCTTCCATTTCTTTTAGTTTGTCTAAATCACAAGCCGGCAAAGTTCCCTCAACAGCTTTCTTTCCCAATTCATCTATTTCTTGTGGTTTTACTCCTTTTTTTAGTGAAACTGCTACCGCTTTACCATTATCTTTTCGTTGGATTATATAAAACCCCTCCTCTATCGAATTATCTACATAGAAAG
>JALTUD010000147.1 GCA_027047735.1 Flavobacteriales bacterium
AATGAGCTGATTGTCTTCATTGACCAAGAGCAAACCCTCGCCCTGACCTTTTAATCGGCTAAATACATATCTCCCCTCTTCGTCTTTTTCTATTTTTTCTTTTTCGCCGTTTTTGAAAATTAAAAACGTTACATCGTCTTCGCCTTCTATTTCGAAATGGTAACTGTTTTGAGGGGTTAGTGTCTTGAAAACAAACGTACCGTCTTTTTCGGTATAGGTTCTTCCGATTAACTTGCCGTCTTGGTCGTAAACACGTACTTCTTTTCGCCCTCCTAAATCTCCTTCTATCTTTTTAAACACCATCCCTTTTACGGGCATTATCAAAAATGAAGGGTCGTCGTCTTCGATAGGCAACAGCTCTTCGGTGTAACTGCTTTCTATGGTTTTGAAAATAAACTTTCCTTTTTTACCGTCAACCAATAACACTTTTTCGCCTTTGGAATTGGTGATAAACAATTCTCCGTCTTCTAAATCTTCTGCCGGTTTTATGGTGTAATTGGCTCCGGATTTTAATTTTCTGAATTGAAAACGTCCGTCTTTATCGGTAAATACGCGGTCAATTTCATTGCCGTCTTCATCATAAAGTATCAGCTCGGTATTGGCATGACCGATTTTTAGGAACTCAAAGATACCGCTAATAGAAGCCGATGTATCGACCTTTACGATAGGTTTAAGCTCGGTAAACCGGTAAATATCGTCTTTCCCTTTTCCTCCTTCCCTATCGCTACTGAAAAAGCCGTTCTTTTCAGCGGAGTAATAAATGGCAAAATCGTCTTTATTGGTATTTATGGGGGTGCCTAGATTTTTAATATTTTTAAAGTATTCGCTTTCTAAAGCGGTGTATAAATCTAAACCTCCCAATCCCAAATGTCCGTCGGAAGCAAAGAACAAACGACCTTTATTGATATGCGGAAAGACTTCGTTACCGCCGGTATTTACGTTTCCGTGTACCGGTTGTGGTGCTCCCCAACCGTAATTTCGTTTGTATTTACAATAGTAAAGGTCAAAGCCTCCTCGCCCACCTTTTTTGTCGGATGCAAAATATAATGTTCTTCCGTCTTCGCTAAACGCAGGGTGAAGTATGGAGTATTCCCGACTGTTGTACTCAAAAGGTTGGGGTTTTCCTAATTTGCCGTTTTCTTTTATTTCGCAACTGTACAGTCGCATGGTTTCTTTTCGTAAACTTCTTCGTGTAGTTGTAAAATATAAGGTTTTACCATCCGGGGTTATTGCGACTGTTCCTTCATTCCACTCTCCGTTTATTTTAGGACTAAAAGGTTCTCCTTTGGTATAAATTCCGTTTTGTTCAGGTGCAAAATAAACATCAAAATAAGCCGATACATTGCGATTGATTTCATCGTTTACCCAATCGTTTTTTCCTTCGGTTACGTAAAGCAATCCTTCTTTGTAAGGAACAGCTCCAAACTCGGATTTGGGTGTATTGACAGCTCCGTTTAATTCTTCAACTTTATAATGTCCTTTTGCTCCGGTTTCGGTAAAGAAATTATTGTACGCTTCCAAATACACTTTTACTTGATTGTCTTGCGGATATTTTTGTGCGTATTTTTCAAAGTATTTTTTGGCTTCGGTCTTATGGTTTAATACCATGAGTGCTTTGGCAAATTCAAAATATGCGGAATCATTACTGCCTTCATAGTTCATAGCTTGTTGATAGCTTTCTTCTGCTTTGTTGTAGTTTTTGGAGTAGAGATAGGCTTTCCCCAACTTTTGATACAGGTCTCCGTTAGGGTGCTTTTTCACGGCTTTTTTGTAGTATTTTACTGCATCAACGTAACGCTTTTCATGCAGGGCTTTGTCTCCTTTTTTTTCTTGTGCAAAAAGAACAAAGGGCAGAAAAACAATGCTACTTACTATCAGTAACTTTTTTATTCCAATTAATATTTTTTGATTTGTTTTATACACTTTCCCTGCTTTATGTTTCCTCTTTTACTTCTTAAAAATAACGAGGAGAAACTCCTTCATTTTTAAAACGGTTAAAACTATATTGAATAAAAATCTCGTTGGATGTTCGTTGTAAAAAGACATTGGCAATGGGATAATCGAAAGAGTAACCGACACTTAATTTTTGCGTGGCGTTCATTTTGGTGATGAACGAGGCTATACCAACGGTTTTATAAGATGCTCCGAACCAAAAGCGTTTTTTTAACAAAACACTTGCATTTATATCTGCGTAGAAAGCACCGGCTACTGTTCTCGCTAACACAGATGTTTTTAAGACCAAATTTTCTTTCAATTCAAAAGCATGTCCGTAGAATAAGGACAAACTAGCGTATAGATGAGCCGGATTTTCTTTTAAG
>JALTUD010000148.1 GCA_027047735.1 Flavobacteriales bacterium
TGTATTTTCCCAATGAATTTTTTACTGCCGATTTTATTATGGCGTAAACGGTGCGTTCGTCTTCAAATTTTATTTCTGTTTTTGTCGGGTGGATGTTAATATCTATAAAATCGGGAGCGACTTCCAGAAATAGAAAATATGTAGGGTGTTGTTCCTTACGGATTAGATTATCGTAAGCCGATTTTACAGCATGATTTAAGTAAGTACTTTTTATAAAGCGTTTGTTGACAAAGAAAAACTGTTCGCCTCTCGTTCTTTTGGCAAATTCAGGTTTTATAATATAGCCCGATACGTCTAATACATTTGTCTTTTGCTCTACAGGAACAAGGCGTTCATTCATCCGTTTTCCAAACACACCTAATATTCGCTGCCTTAATGTGGTAGGGGGTAAATTAAATACTTCGTTTTCATTGTGGTACATCGTAAAATGAATGTCATAATGTACCAATGCTACTCGTTCAAATTCATCTACAATATGTTTGGTTTCTACAGCGTTTGATTTAAGAAAATTCCTGCGTGCAGGAACATTAAAAAACAAGTTTTTTACCGTAAATTTTGTCCCAACGGGACAAGCAACTGGCTCCTGCTTAATGATTTTACTTCCTTCAATAATAATTTGAGTGCCTATTTCTGCATCATGAGGTTTGGTTTGAAGTTCAACTTGTGCGATGGCAGCAATAGAAGCTAACGCTTCCCCTCTAAACCCTTTGGTGCGTATAGCAAAAAGATCTTTAGCGTCCGATATTTTTGATGTAGCATGTCGTTCAAAACACATTCTTGCATCGGTTTCGGTCATGCCGCACCCATTGTCCACAACCTGGATAAGTGTCTTCCCCGCGTCTTTTATGATTAGGTCAATTTTAGTAGCTCCGGAATCTATCGCGTTTTCCAATAATTCTTTTACGGCTGACGCCGGTCGTTGCACTACTTCTCCCGCCGCAATTTGATTGGCTACATTGTCGGGCAACAACTTTATTAAATCTGACATATTTTTTAGTACTCCAATAACTGTGTGATTTGTTTCTCAAAACGTTCTTTGGGTAGAAAATCTTTTTCCAGCTCTGCTGCAAAAGGTACAGGTGTATCCAATGATGCACTTCTTACCACCGGAGCATCCAAATACTCAAAGCAATTTTCATTGATTAAGGCAACAATTTCTCCTCCTATTCCTCCCGTCATACAATCTTCATGTAGTACAATGGCTCTTCCTGTTTTTCTTACCGAATCAAAGATAGCGTCTTTATCCAAAGGCAATAAAGTTCTCAAATCTATCAAATCAGCTTGTATTTGCGGGTTTTTATCTAAAAACTCTAATGCCCAATGTACGCCCATTCCATAAGTAACAATCGTAACATCTTTCCCTTCTCTAAGTAAATTGGCTTTACCTATTTCTAAAGTGTAATAGTCATCATATACTTCCTCCGATTTACTGCGGTACAAAGCTTTATGTTCAAAAACCATTACCGGATTTGGGTCTTCAATAGCAGCTGCCAACAATCCTTTAGCATCCGAAGGAAAGGCAGGATAAACTATTTTTAATCCCGGTGTATGAAAAAACCACGCTTCATTACTTTGTGAATGAAATGGACCTGCTCCAACTCCAGCTCCCGTAGGCATACGAATGACCACATCAGCATTTTCTTGCCAACGATAATGAAGTTTTGCCAAGTTGTTCACAATTTGATTAAAACCTACCGTAACAAAATCAGCAAATTGCATCTCCATAATTGCTTTAAAATCATTAATCGATAACCCTAACGCCGCTCCGACAATTGCCGATTCACAAATCGGTGTATTTCTTACACGTTCTTTTCCAAATTCTTCTACAAAACCTTCTGTTACTTTAAAAACCCCTCCGTATTCAGCAATATCCTGTCCCATGATAACGCTGTTGTCAAACTTACGCATCGCTTGTCTAAGCCCATCGGATATTGCGTCAATGAATCGTTTTTCCGTTTTTTTATCCGAAGCTGGTTGTATCGGTGTATTATCAAATTCTTTGTATAGATAGTTATACTCTCTTTCCGTATCTGCTTTCAACTTCGGAGCAGCATCAGCCTCTTTCCATTTCTTGTTGATAAGGGCTTTGGTTTCAGCTCTTATCGCATCGATTTCTTCCTGCGAAAGAATTTTTTCATCTTTGAGAAAACGTTCAAAATTATCCACCGGGTCTTTTACAGCCCATTTATCTTGAAGCCCCTCCGGGTAATATTTCGTTCCCGAAGCTTCCTCGTGTCCTCTCATTCTAAAAGAAATACATTCGATAAGTATAGGACGTGGATTTTTTGCAATGGAAGTTTTGGCTTTATGAACCGT
>JALTUD010000149.1 GCA_027047735.1 Flavobacteriales bacterium
AACGCGAGTGAAATTGGCGAATAGAAAGTGAATTTTTGGTTTCTTAGACGATGAATAAAAATTTTGCATAGCCCCAGCTATGGAAAATTTTTATGAAGACGGATAAGGAATCAAAAAACGCTTTATACCGTCTATTTTACTCGTGTTAGGGATACAATCCCTAACGCGAGTGAAATTGGCGAATAGAAAGTGAATTTTTGGTTTCTTTGTATGATGAATAGTTCGTTCATTAACGTGAAGAATTTTTATCCGATAATTTATTAACAATCTCATTATTATTCAGTGTTTTATCAAAAACTTAACAGATGTTTATTATTTTATTTATATTTTTACATTGATTAAGTTTATAGGATAATAAAAACACCACAGATTATGATTAAAAATATACTTATAACAACGCTCATTTTGCTACTAGGTATAGCATCAAAAGCACAAACTATATATGAAACTGTGCAAACCGGGAATTGGGAAGATTTAGCAACGTGGACAACCGTAACCTATTCAGTTGTGTTCATTCCTCCGGCGGGTTATGTAATTGTTCCTACTTACGGACCTGCTACAACTCCACCTACATCAGCAGATTATGTTACCATAAAGGATAATCATACGGTTACGATTAATTCTGCTGCGACAGCAAGGGTTACAACTATGTATAGTACAGCCGTAACAACACCCGCAAAAATTATTGTAACTGCGGGGAACTCATTAACATCGGATACAGTGTCTTTTTATCCTACTGGCACGGGGTTAAGTCAAGTAGAGAACAATGGTACTGTTACAGCTGTTAAGACTTCTTTTACGTTATCAAGTGCAGGAGCTGTTGGAGAAATCACAAATAATTCGACTTATAGGACAACCAATACGGTTTTTGATGAAACACAAGGGACAGCCCGAATAATCATAAATACAGGGGGAATTTATAGAACAGACGATGTTCAAACAAAAAATACTTCTCCTACGAATACTGTTTTTGATTTGTCAAGTGGTACAGGGGTTTTAAGAATAAGAGGTAATTTTACCACATCAACAGGGAATCATCCGAGTATAATTGGTGGTACGGCGGGTTCTAAAGTAGAGTATAGAGGTACGTCTGCACAAACGATAAATACTTCTTTTCCCGAGTTTGTGTTTTATGATTTGAGAATATATAATACAGTTGGAGCTTCGCTTGATGCACCACTTACGAGTTCTAATTTGATGCATGACTTGGGTGTCTATTCATCAGGTGTATTTAACCAAAATGGGCAATCAATTAATGTCGCTCGAAATATTTTAGTTAATACGGCGAATAGTGTGTTTAATGCTAACGGAATAATAACGGTTGTAAACGATTTGAATAATAAAGGTACATTTAATATGACTGGAGGAAATATATTGAATATTGGTCAGGATTTGGTTAATACCGGTACGTTCAATGCAAGTGGTACGATAAATATAACGAGACATTTTACAAATGATAATGGGAATTTTGTATCTACAGGTTGTAATATTAATGTACAACGAAACTGGAGTAATAGTGGCGGGACATATACTTATCATGCGGGGGATATTGTAACGCTAAACGGTACTGCCGGTAACTGTAATTTTTCCGGTACAACTGAGTTTTACGAATTAGTTGTTGATAAGTCCGGTAAAAGAGCAACGGTTGGTTCGGGAGATATAGTAAATATAAAAGGTTTTTTAACGATTAATGCGGGTGATTTTCGTGTTACTACAGGAGAAGCTACATTATTAAGTGATGCATCGGGAACAGCTCAGTTAGAGGCGATTGCTTCAGGAGCGTCATTTACCGGCAGTTTAAATGTACAACGCTATTTAGCCTTAGGAAACGATGGGTGGCGAGAAGTAACTTCTCCTGTACAAGGTACAACGCTTGCTGATTGGCAAAATGATGGGATTGTTTTTACCGGATTTACAGGAGCTGATTACGATGGGAATAACTGGTACAGTTGGATTAATAGTTACACGTATAACGAACCGAATGCCAACGGTGTAAAGGCTAATGGGTGGGTAGCAACTACAAATATTACCAATCCTACTTCTTTTACTAAAGGACACCGAATTTATATGGGTAATGGAGGGGCAATGACAGCTACCTTGTCGGTTAAAGGTGCTCCGAATGCAGGCTTACAAGCTGTGAATATAACAAATGGTGGAACTGGAGCGTCTGATGATCAGAATGGGTGGAACTTAATAGGTAATCCTTATCCTTGTACGATTGATTGGAATGGTTTGGCAACATCAAATACAGAATCGGCTTATTGGATATGGAATGCAACTGCGGGTAATTATGGAGTTTATCAAACTGGCGGTGCTACGGGAACGAATGGTGTGGATAAATATATTGCTCATTCACAGGCGTTTTGGGTACACGCTACCGCTTCAACCGGGTCTATTATTTTTCAAGAATCAAATAAAGTGAGGGTTGATAAAGCATTTGTTAAAAGTTATATTGATGAAGATTTTGTTCGAGTAAAACTAACAGGAAATGTGAATCCTTACTCTGATGAGGCGATTATTAGTTTCTCGAATGAAGCAACAGAGAATTTTGATAATGAAATGGATAGAAATAAAATGTTTACGGAGTTGACTGATGAAGCTCCAACGTTAACTGTAATGTCTCAAGATGGTCTTGACTTGTCAATAGCTTGTGTAAATGAATACAAGACGATGGATATTCCTTTGAAGGCTTATGCCGGTTCCAATGCTTATGGAACATATACGATTGAGTTTGATATTCCTAACAATAAGTTGGTTTCGGCTTGTGTTACATTAGAAGATTTGGAAACAGGAACGATTACAGATGTTAAATCCACTCCTTCTTATACGTTTACAACAACAGCAAATTCGCCGGAGCAAAGATTTATGCTTCATATAATACAACCTTTTGAAACACAAGTAACGCCAGTTTCTTGTGCGAGTACAACAGACGGACAAATTGAAGTTTCGGGAAGTGGTGTTGCAGGAGAAACATTTATTTTAATGAATGGAGCTACTTCAGTTGACACGCTTATAGCTGATGCAAATGGAGTAGTTACGTTTGGTAATTTACCTGCAGGAACTTATACTTTAAATTCGAGCATTGCTTCAAATTGCGGAGCATCATCGTTTGATATTGTGATTGAGCAACCTGTTGAGCTAGTAGCTCAATTTGAGTTAGATAATGATGTGTTGTATTTAGATGGTAATGCTACGGTATCTCCTGTTAATACGTCAAACGGTTCTCAATACTATTGGGATTTTGGTGATGGGGTAACAAGCACAGATGTTAATCCTACGCATACATATACTTCTGCTGGTATTTATGTGATTACGCTTACAGTTGAGAATGGTAGTTGTTCGGAAACAACAACTCAAACAATTGAAGTGAGAGCGACAACAGGTATTGAAGAAGCGATTACAGCAAGTGCTATTGAAGTAATAACTACAAAAGGTTTTATTACGATAAATATAAATACTGAGTTGTCAAATGCGAAATTGGTACTGTTAGATGTAAATGGAAGAAAAGTGAAAGAACAAATGGTTCAGTCTAATAAAATTATTCTTTCAACTACAGATATGGCAAAAGGTATGTATTTGATAAATATTCAATCTGCAGAAGGAAATCTTGTAGAGAAATGTATGATTAGATAGTTTTTTTAATTTAATTATTACGAAAGGAGAAATGCAGTCGCTTTCTCCTTTTTTTATGAGTTGATATTTAGCAGAATTTCTTTTGTGCTAGGGATAGAACGGCGTGTTTGAACTCCTTTTTCTCTCTCGCTGTTCGAGAGAAAAAGAGTGAGTAGTGATAGCCCGACCATTACTGCATTAAAAAGTAGAGTGAAGGGAAAGTGTGATATGGGACTACTTTTTTATGCTGTAATGGTAGCACCCTAAAAATAATATTCTTTACAATAAAGTTTTATGTAAGGGGTAAGATATGTATATTTGTTTTTGTGATTGAAGAATTTGACATACACGGTGAGAATTTAGGTTCTGATAAGGATGCGGAACAGTTGCTTCGTCCAAAATTATTCGATGATTTTGCGGGGCAGGATAAGATTGTTGATAATCTAACGGTTTTTGTGCAAGCTGCAAAATTAAGAGGGGAATCTTTAGATCATGTTTTGTTACATGGACCACCGGGATTGGGGAAGACTACCTTAGCTAATATAATAGCAAATGAATTAGGAGTAGGGTTTAAAGTAACTTCAGGGCCTGTGTTGGATAAGCCGGGAGATCTAGCGGGATTACTTACGAATTTGGAAGAAGGGGATGTCCTTTTTATTGATGAAATTCATCGTTTAAGTCCGGTGATAGAGGAGTATCTCTACTCTGCAATGGAGGATTATAAAATTGATATTCTTATTGATAGTGGTCCGAATGCGAGGACGGTACAAATAGACTTGAATCCTTTTACTTTAATTGGGGCTACAACTCGTTCGGGAATGTTGACAGCTCCTCTAAGAGCTCGTTTTGGTATTCATAGTAGGCTCTCGTATTATGATACTAAAATATTAACCGATATTGTTGAACGTTCTTCCGGAATTTTAAATGTACCGATAGAATATGAAGCGGCTTATGAGATTGCGGGTAGAAGTAGAGGTACGCCAAGAATTGCTAACGCTATTTTAAGGAGGGTAAGAGATTTTGCTCAGATAAAAGGTAACGGAACCATTACACCAAAAATTACTCAATTTGCTTTACAAGCTTTGAATGTTGATCAACATGGGTTAGATGAAATGGATAATAGAATTTTAGTATCTATTATTGATAAGTTTAATGGTGGGCCGGTTGGGCTGACAACAATTGCGACTGCAGTAGGAGAGGAGCCTGGAACTATTGAAGAGGTGTACGAACCTTTTTTAATAAAAGAAGGGTATATTCAAAGAACGCCAAGGGGAAGAATTGTTACGGATAGGGCGTATAAGCATTTAGGAAAGAATAAAAATACCATTCAAGGTGGATTATTTTGAATTTTTTTTAGAAATTAAAAAATAATTTATATATTAGCTACTTAAATAGAAAAAATCAAATTTGCTATGAAAAATAAAGTATTATTTTTAAGCTTCGTATCTGTGTTTTCTCTTCAATATTCTGCTCAGGATGTTTTGATAGTTGATGGGGGTTCCATTAATGTTATGGGGAGTGCTTCGGTTACTGTTATAGGTGGTATAGTTAATCAAAATTCTGGTACGATAGATAATTCAGGTACGATTAGACTTTCGGGTGATTGGACAAATAATGGTGGAAATACCATGCTAATCAATAATAGTCCGGGTACGGTTGAGTTGAATGGCGGGGTACAGACTATTAAAGGTAGTGATGTTACAAACTTTTATAATCTAAAATTATCCGGTTCAGGAGGTTCCGTAAAGGCGATGGATATTGATGCGAATGTTTCTAATACGTTGGATTTAGGCGATGAGGAATTGCAAACACATGAAAATATTATACATGTTAATAATCCTGCTGTAGGTGCTGTTGTTTGGAATACCGGGTTTGTTAATAGTGATAAATTAGGAGGGTATTTAGCTCGTGCTACAAATAATACTTCAAAATATACTTTTCCGGTTGGTTCAAGTATTTTAACGGATACGTACAGACCTGTTTTTTTAACTCCGTCAACATCAGCAGCGAATGTTTATGCAGTTAGATTAGCTGATGTTAGCCCGGATACCGATAATTCGGGGACTTCAGCCGCCGGTGCTACGGGACCTTTTCCTGTAGCGAATAAAGATGCTCAAATTCGATCTATAAATACAGAGTTTTATTATAATATTTTCAGAATCTCCGGTGCTGACCCTGTTGATATACAAGTTGATTATTTTAATGCTGATGGTAGTTTTCAAACACTTGCTCAATGGAGTGGTGCGAATAATAGGTGGGAAGATAGAAGTTTTAGTTATGCTGTTTCTTCTACCGGTAGTATTTTAAATAGCCCTGATGTTTCATTGACTAAAAGTGCTGTTAATGACTTTAATACGGATGTTTTTGCGTTGGCAGAGATTGAATTTACGATAAAAGTGCCAGGCGGGGTTTCTCCAAATGCGGATGGGTATAATGATAATTTTGTGATTGAAAATTTAGAGTATTTCCCTAAAAATGAATTAGTTATTTTTAATCGTTGGGGAGATGTAGTATATAAAGCAGCTCCCTATACTAACAATTGGAATGGACAAGTAAATGCGAAAATGGTATTGGCAGGTGAGGAAGTAGTGGATGGAACTTATTTCTATATTTTAACTTTAGATCCGGATGGAGAACAAGAGCCAATAAAGGGATATGTTGAGTTGAGAAGAAAATAATCTAATAGTCATCGAAAAAAAGAAATCATGAATAAAATATTACGAAATATAGGACTGGGGCTAACCTTTGTTTGTCTGACCGGAATCGCGACAGCTCAAGATTATTTTAATATGTCGATGTATATGTTGCATCAGCCGTTTATTAATCCTGCTGCAATAGGTAGTTATGGAACTTTGAATGGTGCTGGCTTATTTCGTCAACAATGGGTAGGCTTAGATGGTGCACCATCTGTTCAAGGGATAAATATTAATTCACCGCTGAAAGGAACAAATGGTAATGCCGGATTTACAATTTTAAGAGACCATATTGGAGTGAATAACCGAATTAATATTGGTGGTACTTATGCTTATAATATTGCTATAGGTTCTTCAGCTAAGTTGGCTTTTGGTTTGTCGGGAATGGCGGTTTTAAATCAAAGTAATTATTCTCAGATTGAAGTGAATAACGCTAACGATCCTCTGTTTGCTAACGATACCAGAATGCATGTACAACCTAATTTTAGGTATGGGATGTATTATTATACCAATAAATTTTATGTAGGTGTTTCTTTACCTAAACTTTTAGTAAATTCAGTAACGACTGATTCAACCGGTAATGATAAGGCTACTACGTCTATGGATTTTGCTCAGATGCATTATTACATCAATGCCGGATATAAGTGGGAAGTTAAAGAAAATTTAGATTTAAATTTTTCTACATTGTTGAAGCAAGTAGCCGGAGCTCCTTTTCAATATGACTTGAATGCTCAGGTTGTTTTTAAGAAGAAAATAGGAGTTGGTTTCTCTTACCGTTCAAGCAAAACTTTTGTAGGTTTGATGTCTTATAAAATTGACGATATGTTTAAAGTTGCTTATTCGTATGATTTTTCAACTTCTCAATTAGCGGCTTATCAAACAGGTTCTCATGAGATTTTATTGTTAATATCGATGCCTAAAAAAGAACCGTTATTAATCGAACCACCAAGATTTTAGAAAATTATAGAATAGTAGTAATAATTATTTTAACAAGGATAATATAAACAAGGTAATGAATAAGATTTTGATAATAATAGTTGTGCTTTTATTTTCTTTAGCCGGAGTTGCACAGCAGAAGGAGGTATCTATTGCTCAAGAGAAACAAAGAGGTGGATATTATAGAGAGGCGATAAATAATTACGAGGAAGCTTTGGCTAATCCTAAAATATCGGATGACTTAAAGGTTATTGCATATAAGGGATTGGCTAAATCTTATGAAAGGATCCATAATTATAAAAAAGCAGTAGACTTTTATGGGAAGTATTTAGTAGCTAATCCTTCTGATGTTGATGAGTATTTGAATTATAGTTCTTTGTTACGTACAGTTGGAAAGACAGAAGAGGCTAAAACATTCTTTTTGAAGTATGCAGAAGCTAAAGGAGATGCAAAATTAAAAAAGGATTTTAATGAGATGATTGATTGGGCTGAATCACATGGTGATGATGCTACAC
>JALTUD010000150.1 GCA_027047735.1 Flavobacteriales bacterium
CGTTCGAATTAGTTACCGTTCGCTTGACAATACTGTCTTCAATTCGTAAATCAACGTGTACATCAGGAATGGGAACTCCGGTAAAAGCATCGGTAACCACTCCTTTCACCACTTGAGTAATGCTTTGAGCACTACCAAAACTGACAATTCCCAATAACCAGAAAAAGCTCAATAGTATATTCCAATGATTCACTTCCTTCAAATTTAGGATGCAAAGGAACTGCTAAAAGATATTTTTGTCCGTAAAATAATGTCATTTTATTGTAATAGAATTTTATTGAGGTCGATAGTATGGGCGTTCCCATTACAGCATAAAAAATTGGTTTCGTTCGCACTACACCACTTTTTAACGCCGTAATGGTCGGGCTATCCGCTATATCTTTTGCCCTCCAAAAGGAGGGAGGGCAAAAGGATGCCGCTTCTATCCCTAACGCGGGTCAGGTAAGTGCAAAGAAAATGGAATTTAGTTTTCTTAGACGATGAAAAATAAATTTGCATAGCCCCAGCTATGGAAATTTATTTTTGAAGAAGTATAAGGAAAATAAAACCATTTTATTGTGCTTAGATGCCCCGTGTTAGGGATACAATCCCTAACGCAGAATAAAACATGAAATAAGTACAAAGAAAATTGAATTTAAAATTTTAAATTATTTTTTTTACAAAAAACAATATTTACAATACTGAAAATCAATATTTTAATCTTCGTTTCTAAAAAAAAATAATATTTTTTATTTTTCCTCCCCCCCATTTATTAGAACATTGCCGTTTCCTTATGTGAGCTCACCAATAAAAAATAATTTAAATCAAATAACCAATAAAAATCTAACATTATGAAAACTTTAAAAATCACATTAATCGCACTTTTAGGTTTGTCTTTAGCGACTGTATCATGTAAAAAAGAAGCGGCACCGGAACAACAGCAACAAACAAACAACAATAATGGAAGCGGAAGTGGTAACGGTGGAGGAACCTCAACAGACACCACAAATAACAACACAAATGATTCACTTATTACCTTTGTTGATTTGGTAGATAGTATTGCACAAGATAGTACTATCGTATATGATTCTACTTTGGCATTCTCAAATACAATTTATTTTACGCATTTTTCAGTTCCGGATTATTCAGCAATCACAATTAAAACATCCAACAATGGAGGTTTGACAAATACTGAATTAATGACAACCGGAATGTATTCAGATAAATTAAGTGCAATCAATATCTATAACCAAGCAACTTCGGCTTGGGAAGATTATACACTTGTAGCATCTGCAACTCACTTTTTTTCAATAGATGTTTCTAACGGATATGAAGTAGGACTTCAAGGTACTTTTGCCAACGCAAACGGAGACCAAGTAGTAGTTCCTTTAATCATAATTAAGGTGCAATAGTGTGTAAGTATAGTTTATAGTTCTCTTAAAGTAAAGGCGGCTCCATTTATTTGAAGTCGCTTTTTTGTTGTGTTTTAATTTTCATTTTAAGCTCAGTTTTTTCTGAATAAAAACATTTATCCATTCGTATAAATGATTATTTAAAACATGAGGTATTACAAAAAAAAGGCACGATTTCATCGTGCCTTTTTCTACATATTAAAAACAAAACTAATATTTAAGCAGTAGTTTTAACTTTTGGTGCTGCACTCATTATTTCTTCGTTTGCCCCTTCCTCAAATTGAGCAAAGTTAGCGATGAATTGTTCTGCTAAGTGATTAGCTTTAGCATCGTATGCTTCTTTGTCTTCCCATGTATTTTTAGGGTTAAGCACTTCTGCAGGAACATTAGGACAAGTTGTAGGCATCTCCAAACCGAATACTTCGTGTTTAGTGTATTCAACATTGTTTAATTCACCTTCAAGAGCTGCGGTAATCATAGCTCTTGTGTATTTTAAGCTCATTCGTTCACCTACTCCGTAAGGGCCTCCTGTCCATCCGGTATTGATTAACCAAACATTTACGTTATTTTCTGTCATCTTTTTCCCCAGCATTTCAGCGTAAACTGTAGGGTGAAGCGGTAGAAATGGAGCACCAAAACAAGCAGAGAATGCTGTTACCGGCTCTGTTATTCCTGCTTCTGTCCCAGCTACTTTTGCTGTGTATCCTGAAATGAAATGATACATAGCTTGAGATTTTGTCAATCTTGAAATCGGAGGTAATACACCGAAAGCATCAGCAGTTAAAAAGAAAATGTTTTTAGGTGTAGAACCGATGCTTCCTTCTTGTATGTTGTCGATATAATAAATCGGATAACTAACTCTTGTATTTTCTGTTTTAGATTTATCAGCAAAATCAACTGTTGATGTGTTTTCGTAGAAAT
>JALTUD010000151.1 GCA_027047735.1 Flavobacteriales bacterium
GCATAGCCCCAGCTATGGAAAATAATTTTGAAGAGGTTATTTACAGTTTGTGTATAAAAGTGAAATTAGATTATTTTCTTTTCAATCTAGGCATTTTTAAGAAGCATAGCCCGTAGCTATGGTTCGCAAAAATAACGACGAGTGAAATGAAAAGAACTAATTTTTAACTTATAAACAAGCTGTAATTAACCTCTACTAAGTATAAGGAAAATAAAAACGTTTTATTGTGCTCAGATGTCTAGTGTTAGGGATACCAATCCCTAACGCGTGACTATTCTTTTTCAGACCTAGTAGGTTTTCAAAATCTACTAGGTCTCAGCGAAATAAGCGGTAAGAAAATGAGGTTTATAAAAAAAATCACGAATTAAGGTAATTCTTGAACTTCCAAAAAATGTCTATCAAAATTAACTGAAATTAAAATTCAACATTAAACAAACACTTTATTAACTTTGCCTAACGAATCGATTAAACCAAATTTGAGATGCTTCCATACATAGACCTTTCAAAAATAATATTCATAGACATAGAAACCGTCCCCGTCACTTATCGTTTTTCAGATTTGGATGAAAGAGGACAATACCTATGGGATAAAAAAACCAAATACATACAAGAAAAGGAAGAAAAAACAGCCGAAGAAGTTTACGAAAAAGCCGGTATTTATTCCGAATTTGCGAAAGTCGCCTGTATCTCAATAGGTATGATTGTGCAACGAAACGGAGAACAAACCATCCGCCTGAAATCATTTGCAGGTTTCGATGAAAAAACAGTACTGCAAGATTTTATCAACTCTTTGGCTCAAATCACCGGAAAATACCCCGATGCCCTTCTTTGTGCTCACAATGGAAAAGAATTTGATTACCCTTTCCTGGCGAGGCGTATGCTTATCAACGGACTTAAAATCCCCTCTCTACTTAATACCGCAGGCAAAAAACCTTGGGAAGTAAAACACTTGGACACAATGGAACTATGGAAATTCGGTGATTACAAACACTATACTTCCTTAGAGTTATTGACCTATGTTTTTAATATTCCTACACCAAAAGACGATATCGACGGAAGTCAGGTTGCAAGCGTCTTCTACGAAGAAAGAGACATCGACAGAATTATTATTTACTGCGAAAAAGATGTTGTAGCCACAATACAATTATTTTTGCGATACCAAAACCTGCCTCTTATCGATGAAGACTTTATTATTAGCACGTAAAAACAATTAATTCAGCATAGAGTAAAACGTAACAAATAACAGAAAACGAATCCACAAAAAAATGAAAAACATACTATCACTCGTATTTTTAATAACAAGTTTTAACCACTTATCTGCACAATATTTCCAACAAGAAGTCAATACGAAAATTGACGTGGAACTAGACGATAAACACCATCAACTAAAAGCTTTTGAAACCGTTGAATATATCAACAATTCGCCGGATACATTAACCTATATTTATTTTCATTTGTGGCCCAATGCTTATCGTAACAACAGCACACAATTAGCCAAGCAACTTGACGAAGATGGAGACCTGACTTTCCACTATTCTCCAAAAGAAAACAGAGGAGGTATCGATTCTCTTGATTTTAGAACAAATAACCAATCTCTAAAAACCATTTTTGACGAAAATATTGACTATGTTAAAGTTATTCTACCTAAGCCTTTGTTGCCAAAAGAAAAAATTATCATTACAACACCATTTCGCGTACAAATTCCCTATGGAAATATTTCCCGTTTAGGTCATCTTGATCAAGCCTATCAAATTACCCAATGGTTTCCTAAACCTGCAGTTTACGACAAAAACGGATGGAATGTGATGCCTTATCTTACACAAGGAGAATTTTATTCCGAGTACGGAAGTTATGACGTGAAAATTACACTACCGGAAAATTATGTTGTGGGTGCAACCGGCGATTTGGTAAACGGCGAAGAGGAATTAAAACGACTTGAAGAAAACAATATTGAAACACGTAAACTGATAGAATCGGGTAAATACAAGGAAATGGACGATATGTCAATTCCCGAAAGTTCACAAAAAACAAAAACGCTACACTATCACCAAGAAAAAGTACACGATTTCGCATGGTTTGCCGACAAAAGATGGCACGTCCTAAAAGGAGAAGTAGAACTACCTGTTAGCAAAAGAAAAGTAACCACTTGGGCAATGTTTACCAACAACGAATTTGACTTATGGAAAGATGCTCTTTCATATATCGATAGTGCCGTTTATTATTATTCGTTATGGGTCGGCGAATATCCATACAATCAAGTAACCGCAGTTGACGGAGCTTTAACTGCAGGTGCAGGAATGGAATACCCGAACGTAACGGTTATTGGCGAATCTCATTCAGCCAAAATGTTAGAGCAAGTTATCGTTCACGAAGTAGGACACAATTGGTTTTATGGCATCATCGGTTCAAACGAGCGAACTCACCCTTGGATGGACGAAGGAATGAACAGCTTTATCGAAAACCGAACCACCGAACAGTTGCACCCCGACGGTGATTTAGCCATCTTACCTAAAAAATGGGAAGACAGACTTGGATTCAGTCAATACAAAACCAGAGGATTAAACGATTTGTCTTACTTATATACCGCAAGAAGAAATTATGACCAACCCATAGAGCTATCATCGGAATTATACACCCCAACCAATTACGGAGCAATTGTTTATTCAAAAACCGCCATCGGCTTCGATTACCTTTTAGCTTATTTAGGCGACTCTTTAATGGATAAATGCCTTCACGCGTATTTTGATAAATGGAAATTCAAGCACCCGCAACCCGAAGACGTAGAAGAGGTTTTTGAACAAACCTCACAAAAAGATTTAGATTGGTTTTTCAAAGACTTTATCCAAACCACAAAAAAAATAGATTATAAAATCGAAAAATATAACCCTAAGACAAAAACACTAACCATCAAAAATAAAACGGACGTTCCCGCTCCCATTTCTTATACTGTATTAGATAAAGACGGTAACATTCTTCACCAAGAATGGTTAGATGGTTTCAAAGGAGAACAGACCATTGCTATCCCCGAAGAAAACGCCTATAAAATAGAGTTGGATTACGATATGGACATCCCCGAACTCGATAGAACAGACGACGTCATCAAAACAAAAGGTATTTGCAAAACCTGCCGTCCAACCAAATTCAAACTACTGGGAGAAATTGAAAACAGAGAATATAACCTAATCAATTTCCTTCCCCTATTCGGTTGGAATCAAAATGACGGACTTATGCCGGGCATTGCTTTCTACAACACAACATTCCCCGAAAAAAAATTAGAATGGTTAGCTATGCCAATGTTCTCACTCAAACAAAAGAATCTAACGGGAATTGGCGAAATAAAATACAACCTGTATCCCAATCAAACTTTCAGAAAAATAACATTCGGAGCAAATACCCGAACATTCTCATTCGATACGAAACAAAACGATGTAATCAACAATACAAAATGGTATCGTAATGCTTTCTTTGTTAATATCGAACTAAAAGACAAAAAATTAAGAACAGCACCCAAACAAACCATCGGAGCTTCCTATGTTGCTATCAACGAAATCACAGGAAACGTAAATACCTACACCGATTTTATCAACCTGAATTATGAGATAAAAAACAAGCAAATCCTAAAACCGAAATCACTAAAACTAGATTATGTCTTAGGAAACGCCGATCAAAATCTACCAATGAGCACCATTTCACTAACCGGTAAAGCACGATTTAATTACAATATCAAACGCGACAAAATAGAACTCAGGTTCTTCGCCGGAAAAACACTCTTAACTGACAGCACTACCACACGCTACAATTGGAGAACCAGCGGACAAACCGGACTATACGATTACCAATATAACAATATATTCCTCGGAAGAACCGCAACCTATCCTAATTTCTTAGCCCAACAATTAGGCGAGTCGCACGGAGGATTCAAAACCTACACCCGAACAGGAAGTAGCGACAAATGGATAGTTTCTGCCAATGTAAAAGCCGACATTCCTCACTTACCCTTTGGCGTTTTCGCAGATATGAGCTATTACCCATACAAAGAAGTAACGCAAAACGGAGTCAAAGACAAAATCGGCAACCTTTACGACGCAGGGATATGGATACCAATCGGCAAAAAATTCATAGACATTTACATTCCTCTACTCCTTTCTTCAGACATCATCAAAGAATACGAAACAAGAGGCGTAAATTTCTGGCAAAGAATAACTTTCACCATCCAATTCAATTCCCTAAACCCATTTAAAATGATAGAAAATATAGCACCATAATAATTTGGGCGTTCCCATTACGGCATAAAAAAGCAATTTCGTTCGCACTACCCCCACTACACCACTTTTTAACACCGTAATGGTCGGGCTATCCGCTATATCTTTTGCCCTCCGAAAGGAGAGAGGGCAAAAGGATGCCGCTTCTATCCCTAACGCGAGACTAATCTTTTTTCAGACCTAGTAGGTTTTCAAAACCTACTAGGTCTCAGTGAAATGAGCGGTAAGAAAATGAATTTTAGTTTCTTTAGACGATGAAAAAAATCTTTGCATAGCATTCGCTATGGAAACAAAATATAACAAAGTACAAGAGAGATATAAACATCTCAAAACCAAAGCAAACCTAAAATAAGGATATTTTAAGTATCTTTACAGCCGAATAACGAGAAAGTAGCTTTTTATCAATCTGAAAAACAACTTTCAATAAAAATAAGAGATTTGGCAAAGAAGAAGAAAAGTAATTTTTTTACCGAGTTTTTAAAAGAACGTCGAACCGTAGGAGCAATATCTCCGAGCTCACGTTTTTTGATGAAAAAAATGGTAGAACCAATCGATTTCGATCAAGCAGATGTATTGGTGGAACTAGGCCCCGGAAACGGAGTGTTCACAAAAGGAATATTAGAGCGAATGAAACCCGATGCAAAACTATTTTGCTTTGAGTTGAGTCGTAATTTTTACGAACACATTAAATCAACGATACAGGACGACCGTTTAATCCTAATTAACGATAGTGCCGAAAAATTAGAAGAATATTTGCAAAGGGAAGGTATTCATAAAGTCGATTATATTGTGTCGTCTTTACCTCTCGCAGTAATCCCCAAGGAAGTTACACAAAAAGTATTAGATATATGTGTTAAAACACTAGACGAGAGCGGTAAGTACATACAGTTTCAATATTCTCTGAATGCGAAAAAATTATTGCAATCTAAATTCAGTGATGTAAAGCACAAATTTACACCGGTGAATTTTCCGCCGGCATTTGTCTATCAATGTAAAGTATAAAACTATATTCAATAACAATAATAAAACTATATAAAATGAAAAACATAACCGTAATCGGAGCAGGAACAATGGGAAACGGAATAGCACACGTTTTCGCACAAAACGGATACAACGTTTCTTTAGTCGATTTATCTCAAAGCAATTTAGAAAAAGCAATTGCTACTATCACTAAAAATTTAGGTCGCCTTTTGAAAAAAGAAAAAATTTCTGAAGAAGTAAAAGATGCTACATTGGCAAACATAACCACTTTTACAGACCTAAAAGAAGGAGTTCAAAACGCCGATTTGGTAGTTGAAGCAGCTACTGAAAATGAAAAGATAAAATTATCTATCTTCGGAGATATGGATAAGTTCGCACCAAAAAAAGCGATACTTGCAACCAATACATCTTCAATCTCAATAACCAAAATAGCTTCTGCAACCTCAAGACCCGAAAAAGTTATCGGAATGCACTTTATGAATCCGGTGCCGGTCATGAAATTGGTGGAAATAATCAAAGGGTATTCTACTTCTGATGAGGTGTTAAATACAATTATGGAGGTTTCTAAAGACCTTGGAAAAGTCCCTGTTGAGGTAAACGATTATCCGGGATTTGTTGCTAACAAAATCCTTATGCCGATGATAAATGAGGCAATCATCACCTTGAGTGAAGGTGTTGCCGGAGTAGAAGAGATTGACACCGTAATGAAATTAGGAATGGCTCACCCAATGGGACCTCTTCAATTGGCTGACTTTATCGGATTAGATGTTTGTTTATCCATTTTAAAAGTATTACAAGACGGTTACGGTTCGCCGAAATATGCGCCTGCACCTTTATTGGTTAATATGGTAACTGCCGGAAAATTAGGCGTGAAATCGGGAGAAGGTTTTTATTCGTGGACACACGGAACAAAAGAATTGATTGTTGCCGACAATTTTAAAAAATAAACCATGAACATTTTAGGAGTAATTCCGGCAAGATACGGCTCAACTCGTTTAGAAGGAAAACCGTTGGTTGATATTTGTGGAAAAACCATGATTCAACGCGTGTATGAACAGGCGGAAAAGGTGCTGAAATATGTCGTTGTAGCAACGGATGACAGTAGAATTGAGGAAGCGGTAAAAGCATTCGGGGGAAATGTTGTGATGACAAACCCTAATCATCCAACGGGAACAAATCGTTGTTTGGAAGCCTATCAAATTATCCAAAAAGAAAGCGAAGTAACTTTCGATGCTGTTCTCAATATTCAAGGTGATGAACCTTTATTGGAACCCGAACAAATCCGTTGTTTAGTAGGCTGTTTTGACGACCCGACTACTGAGTTAGCAACCCTTGTTATGCCGGTATTCAGCGAAGCTGATTTGTTTAACGAGAGCGAAGTTTTTGTCGTGTTTGATAAAAACAAAAAAGCTCTTTATTTCAGTCGTTCGGTTATTCCTCACGTACGTGGTGTTCACAAAACCAAATGGTTACAACACCATACTTTTTACAAGCACTTGGGAATGTATGGATTTACTACAAAAGCCTTAAAAGCCTTTGCAGAAATGCCACAAAGTAAATTGGAATTGGTTGAGTCTTTAGAGCAAAACCGATGGTTAGAAAACGGAGGGGGAATAAAAATAGAAATTACGCAACACGACTCTATTCCTGTAGATACTATTGATGATTTAGAGAAAGTGAGAAGAATTATAAGCAAAATAGAAGAAAAATGAGTGTAAAAAAAATACAATTGGGAGATATTACTTTCGGTGCGGATGAACTGTTTTTAATTACAGGACCTTGTGTTATCGAAGATGAAAGCATAATGATGCGTACTGCCGAACAAATAAAAGAAGTTACCACAAGGTTAAATATTCCTACGGTATATAAATCTTCTTTTATGAAGGATAATCGAAGTTCGGTTGATTATTACGTTGGTCCCGGTATCGACGAAGGTTTAAGAATCTTGGAGAAAATAAAAAAAGAATTTGGTTTTTCTTTGGTTACCGATATTCATTTTCCCGGACATGTTGACCAAGTGGCGGAAGTAGTAGATATATTGCAAATTCCTGCTTATTTGGCGATGCAAACATCTTTATTGACTAAGGCGGGTAAAACCGGAAAAGTAATCAACATTAAGCATCCGCAATTTCTTGCTCCGGAAAACATGAATAAGCCGGCGGCAAAAGTAGCTTCTACCGGAAATGACCAAATCATCTTGACAGAACGAGGATATGTATTCGGATATAACGATTTGATTGTCGATCCTCGTAGTTTTTACGAAATGCGACAAACGGGCTATCCGGTTGTGTTTGATGTTACACATTCTATCCGTAAATACGGAATACCAAGTGCCGACCCTAATGGTGGTGCTCGACAATATTTGGAAACCCTTGCTCGTGCCGGAGTAGCTTCCGGAGTTGACGGTTTGTTTGTAGAAACTCATCCTTGTCCCAATGAAGCTCTTTGTGATGCAGCCAGCCAATTGGA
>JALTUD010000152.1 GCA_027047735.1 Flavobacteriales bacterium
TAATTTTCTTAGTAAAGTTATTTTTTCTATTCACCCCAATGCCGAAAAACCGGCTTTGTTTGTTTCTTTTCGTGCACCTCAATATGTTTTTGATTCTATTGTTCATTCCCTATCGCTTACCCCTGTTGAGTCCAAACCGTTTTACAAGGGAAAGTCATATTATTTTGCTTACCAAAAACCTTTTGTTCTTATTTCTTCCAATCGTGAATTGCTCAGCGACAGATTTTCCGCTCCTGAAAAAAATCTATCTCAAATAAAAGATTTCAGCAACTTGCTTTCCACGAATAGTAAGTACAACAATGCTACTATTTATCTCAATACATCTGGGTTAAAAAAAATATTGATTCCCGTTCTTACCAAAGAAAAAATAGAACAGCTTTCTACATCAACAGGCTGGAGTAGTTACGATGTGATACTGAAAAATAATGAACTTTTACTCAATGGAGTTGCCTCTGTAAAAGAAAAACCAATTTCTACAGAGTTAATCAATCCCGAATTATTGCCTCAATCCATTCAATCTATCGAAGAATACAGCCTCGACGCATCAAATCCAAAGGTAAAAGACATAACCGAACAACTAAAAGAGGAGTGCAAATGTGATGTAGTAAATATATTTACCACCCTTGACTTACAGCATTTTGCAAAAGTTATCTTTGGAAAGAAAAAAAACAAAATAGCTTACTATTTTGTCTTTAATGAAAGTGAAAATCCTTTGACAGATGTAGAAACAATACTAAAGAAAGATACCCTTACAGAATGGTTTTCCGGCTACACTATAGAAAGGAGTAATAACAGCACCATAAAACGGTTGCTTCACCTTTCGGAGGTTTATGTTACCGCCTACAACAACGTATTGGTTATCGGAGAACAAAGTACTCTAAAACAAATTTTGTTGGAATGGAAAAAAGCAGAGATTATCGAAAAAGACGACAATTATACCCGTTTTTACAAAAAATTATTTGCTCAAAAAGCATTTTACAGCTACTACGCTTCTATTACACAAACCTTGCAAAACTTATCTGCTAACATTAAACCGCAGTACAATAATACACTCAATGATTTTCAACATTCATTAAGCAATTTTACCGAAATAGCTTTTCAAACCAATCCAATATCCGATTCCATTTTACACCAAGCCTTACTTATCAAAACCGAAACCCAAGCCACCCAAAGTTTAGGCAATCAACTTTGGGAAGTTCCTCTTAAATATGCCGTAGCAAGAACACCGGAACTACTAAGAAATCACAGAAGTAAAACATTGGATATTTTAGTTCAAGACAAAGAAAATACCATTCACTTAATCAACAGTGCAGGCAGAATCAAATGGTCGAAAAAGTTAGATGGCAAAATCATCGGAAAAGTAAAACAAATCGATATTTACGGAAACGGCAAATGGCAAATGCTATTCAACACGGCAAACAAACTGTATATTTTGGACATCAACGGGCATAATGTCGGAAATTTTCCTGTCACAATTCCTTCACCGGCAACCGCAGAAGTTACTGTTTTTGACTACGAGCACACACAGAATTTCCGTTTTTGGATTTCTTGCCAAAACAATATTACCTACAATTACAACAAAGAAGCAAAACCCGTAACCGGTTGGGCAAATCCCAAATCAAAAAGCAATATCACGCTACCATTTAAACGATTCGTAACCAACGGAAAAGACTATATCTATTCTTTTGATAAACAAGGCAATTGCTACTTTCTCAACCGACGGGGAGAAACCATTTATCAACTCAAAAAACCATTAAAAACCAACCGTCAACAATATTTTTTCCAACGAAGAGCCTCATTTGAAACCTCATCATTCATTTACCCTACCGATTCGTTGGCATACATCGAAGATTACACCTTTGCCAATATCGGCACACACTTCAGGTTAGATTCTACTCAGACCGAAGCCCTCATCAATGTAATGGATATAGACAAAGATAATTTTGTCGATTATGTATCCGTCTATCAAAACAAAATAGAACTTTACGCCACCGACAAAAGCCTGTTAAGGCAACGTCAATACCTCTATGATTTGCCCGGAAATTACGCCATTATACAAGGGAGCAACCATCATTATTACTTTCTGATATCCAATCCCGAAACCCAAACAATCGAAATATTAGACGCCCATCTAAACCCCATAACAAGCGACGAAATAGAAGGAAGTCTATATACCGCAATAGGAGATTTTAACCACAACGGAAAAACCAATATAGTAACCATTGACCAAAACAAAGTAAAAGCCTATTATCTCCCTTAAAATGATTTGGGCGTTCCCATTACGGCATTAAAAAGCA
>JALTUD010000153.1 GCA_027047735.1 Flavobacteriales bacterium
AGGGTCAGAATGTTTTTTTTTGCCAAAAACTCGGTAACTTCAGTCAAAGCAAAATAGGTATCTTCTTTGGTTGCTCCTTTTTGAATGTTTCCTAAATCGGCTATTTGAATTTCTTCGGAATGATGATACAACCCGTAAAAATAATCACGAACGATATCCGGAGCGTGTTCACAACCTTGATTATTTGAACTTCCACGTCCTTCTTTCACTCCTACAACCGCTATTTGCACTCCTTCCAAATCAGGGAAAGAAGATTCGGTATAAAATCGAGTAAAACTTCCTAAACTATTGAGCGGAAAATCAACGTCAACAGGTAATGGATTAAAATATATGCTTATGTCCATTTCTACAACTTAGGATTTTTTGGCTACTTTCTTTTTGGTTCGAGTTGTTTTTTTCTTTTTCGGTGCGTTTTCTTCCAAAATACTTTTCACTTGTTCTAAAGTCAAGGCTTTGGCATCTGTCGTTTTGGGCAGTTCAATTTTTGTTTTTCCTTTAATGACGTTAAATCTTCCCCATCTTGCTTTTTCGACACGTATTCCTTCGTCTTCCCAATTATGGATTACCTTGTCTATTTCTTTCTGTTTTTTGGTTTCTATCAATTCAACGATATCATCATTGGATAAATTATCAAAATCATATTTTTTGTTGACATTGATAAACATTCCATTCCATTTGATATAAGGTCCAAAACGCCCTGTACCTTTTTGAACCGGCAAACCTTCGTACTCGGCTATAGGTGCGTCTGCTTTTTGTTTTGCTTTTATCAGTTCAATTGCTCTGTTTAAATCGACATCTAAAGGATCTTCGCCTTTAGGCAGAGAAACATAAGCACTACCAAACTTGACATAAGGACCAAAACGCCCATTGGAAACGATTACTTTTTCGCCTTCAAATTCTCCCAATTCTTTTGGCAACAGAAACAAATCTAAAGCTTCCTCTAAGGTTATATTCCCTATATTTTGGTTAGCTTGAAGACTAGCATACTTTTTATCTTCGTCATCCGGTGCTCCGATTTGAACCATCGCTCCAAATCTTCCTAAACGAACACTTACGGGTTTTCCCGTTTCCGGGTCTGTCCCTAAAATCCGTTCACCGCTAGCTCTGTCCGAATGCTCCAATGTATGTTCGACAGTTTTATGAAAGGGTTCATAAAATTCTTTTAACATCTCCGTCCATTCCAACAAACCTTGGGCTATTTCGTCAAACTCCTCTTCTACTTTTGCCGTAAAATTATAATCCAGTATATTTCCAAAGTGCTCTACCAAAAAATCGTTAACGATAAAACCTATATCGGTTGGTAATAATTTATTTTTATCTGCTCCGTAGCGTTCTTTCTTTATCGTTTTCTCAACTTTCCCGTCTTTTAAAACTATCTGCGTGAAATTTCGTTCTTTACCTTCTTTTTCTTTTTTCTCAACGTATCCTCTTTTTTGTATGGTACTAATCGTTGGTGCATAAGTAGATGGTCGTCCGATTCCTAATTCTTCTAATTTTTTCACCAAAGAGGCTTCGGTATATCGAGCAGGAGGGCGAGTAAATCGTTGCGTTGCAGTAATAACCGACGATTCAACAGACTCTCCTATTTTCATAGCAGGAAGCATTCCTTTTTGTTCGTCTTCATTTTCATCGTCTGTTCCCTCTAAATACACTTTGAGAAAACCATCAAATTTAATCACTTCACCGTTTGCTACAAACTTTTCAGAAACACCATCAATACTGATTTCAACTTTAGTACGTTCCAACTCGGCATCAGCCATTTGAGAAGCAATGGTTCTTTTCCAGATTAACTCATACAAACGTTGTTGTTGATAATCAGCACCTGTGCTGTGTACTGCAAAGTTAGTCGGTCGTATTGCTTCGTGAGCTTCTTGTGCTCCCGAACTTTTAGTTTTAAACTTACGCGTCTTAGAATACTCTTTCCCATAAGCAGAGACTACTTCTTCTTTTGCATTTTGAATAGCAAAATCAGATAGATTTAATGAATCCGTTCTCATGTAGGTGATTTTACCTGCCTCGTAAAGACGTTGGGCTAAATTCATGGTACGAGCTACGTTGTATCCTAATTTTCTACTGGCTTCTTGTTGCAAAGTAGAAGTAGTAAAAGGCGGTGCCGGTTTTCGTTTTGCCGGTTTTCGTTGTACATCGGTAATTTTAAAATCAGCTTCTACACACTTATTTACAAAATCTTCTGCTTTTTTCTCTGTTTTAAAATTCTTTGGAACTTCAGCTTTAAATGTTTTTCCGTTAATCGAAAACTCACCGACTACTTTATACGAATGTGTTGAAGTAAATCCTTCTATTTCTCTTTCTCTTTCGGCGATAATACGAACCGTTACGGATTGCACTCTACCTGCAGACAAAGACGGCTTAACCTTTTTCCATAAAACAGGCGAAAGCTCAAAACCTACAATTCTATCTAAAATACGACGAGCTTGTTGTGCATTTACCAAATCATTATCAATCCCTCTCGGTTCTTCTATTGCCTTTTGAACCGCTTTTTTGGTAATCTCATTAAAGGTAATTCTCTTTATTTTATCATCTTTTAATTTTAGTGTTTCTTTTAAGTGCCACGAAATAGCTTCTCCCTCTCGATCCTCATCCGTTGCTAGCCAAATCGTTGTTGCATTCTTTGATAATTTTCTCAACTCCGCTACAATTTTTTTCTTGTCCGGCGACACCTCATATTTGGGTTTAAAATTATGTTCAATATCAATTGCATCTTTCTTTGCCAAATCTCTTACGTGTCCAAAACTGGATTTCACGATAAAATCTTTACCTAAATATCCTTCAATTGTTTTAGCCTTAGCAGGCGACTCGACGATTACAAGGTTTTTTGCCATAATAGTGTGTGTCTTAAAAAATTATCAACTTTTGCAAAATCACGCCCACAACAATCTTCTGCCAATATGCAAAATAGAATTTGCAAAGGAATAAAAAATAAGTGAACTTTTCTATATATCAATGTATTTTAATCTTTTGCTACAATATTTTTTGGAGCGTTTCTATCCCTAACACTATTCTGTAAAAACCTGATTCATTAAAAAACCCACTACTGATTTTCAATGATTTACACGTTTTTATTGCTTTTTTTGAGGTGTTTAGACAATCTAACGTTAGGGATAGAACGGCGTGTTTGAACTCCTTTTTGCCCTCCTCCTTTTGAGGGCAAAAAGAGTGAGTAGTGATAGCCCGACCCTCTTTTACGAAAACAAAGTTTCGCGAGAGCGACATTTTGTTTTCGTAAAAGAGGGGAACGCCCAAAAGAATATTAACACTATTTAAACATTGAAATGAGCTTAATAAATTGTTTTTATTTATCTTATACTTCTTTATAAAACATTTCCATACATACGGTTATGTTCAAAGATTTTATTCATCGTCTAAGAAAACTCAAACTCGCTATCTTTCGGCTCGTGTCAATTTTCAAATGGTATAAAATGTAACTTCTGTAACTTAAATAATGAAAGGTTTTTGTTTACTTTGCACCAAATCATAAATCATTAAATAATAGAAAAATGAATAAAATTGTAAAATCTATCCTTGTCTTATCGGCAGTTTCATTATTGTCTTGCAGTGAAGAGAAAGCTCAAGACCACGGTTCGCAACCAACAGAACAAACAGCAGGAAAACAAGAACAAGCCATCGCAAAAAATGTAGATGTGGCTGAGTTTGAAAAGTTAATCAAAAGCGGGAAAGGACAATTGGTGGATGTGCGTACTCCGGGAGAATTTAATCGTGGATACATAGAAGGAGCAAAAAACATTAATATTGCCGATAATTTTGCAGAAAACATTCAAAAATTAGATAAAAACAAACCGGTTTATGTATATTGTGCCGTTGGTGGTCGTAGCTCTCAAGCAATGAGAATGATGCATCAGATGGGATTTAAAGAAGTTTACAACCTTATGGGCGGATACAACGCTTGGGCTAAACAGCATCATTAAAATTTAAGTATTGGAAGAATATATGAAGTTAACGCATAATGTTATGAATAAAGCAACTGTACTATTGAGTGCAGTTGCTTTTCTTTTTTCGTGTACAAGCGATAAAAACGGCAAAATAGACAGTTTTGACGCTAAGGAAATAGAAAAAATAACCCCGCTTGAGCATTCGTGGGACAAGGCAATTCCGAATCAGGAAATTCCGGAAGGGCTTACTTCTCTTTCTGCCGAATCTTGCGGTACTTGTCATAAAGAACACTACGAAGAGTGGAAATTTTCTACGCACTCTCACGCGTGGGAAGACCCGCAATTTCAAGCGGAACTAGCGAAAGAAACAAGTCCGTTTATGTGCATTAACTGCCATATTCCTTTACAAAACCAGCAAGATTCAATTGTCAAAGGTTTGATTAACGGAGATATTTATCGCCCCGTAAAAGAAGCAAACCCGCATTTTGACAAAAAACTACAACAAGAAGGTATTAACTGTGCGAGTTGCCACGTCAGAAACGGTGCTGTAATAGGCCCGACCGGAACTACAAAAGCTCCTCATAAAACAGTAAAAGACACTGTTCATCTTTCTGAAAAACTTTGCATATCTTGTCATAATGCGGTTGCAGTAGTAACTCCACAATTGGCGTGCACCTTTCAAACAGGGGATGAATGGAAAGCTGGTCCTTATTTTGGAAAGAAAACGTGTTTAAATTGCCATATGCCCGACACCACTCGTGCAATCGTTCCGGGCTTTGAACCCAGATTAAGTCATCGTCATTATTTTCCGGGGTCAGGTATTCCTAAATTTGCCGACCAACCCACGAAGATGCTAAACGGTCTCTCAATGAAAGAGCATACACCCAATATCGAAAATGTAAAAGTAGGAGATACGCTACATTTTAACATCACATTAAAAAATGAATTTGCAGGTCATAGAGTACCGACAGGCGACCCTGAACGTTTTATTTTAGTAGAACAAGCTATCTACACCAAGGATTCGGTACTTTTTGATAAAAAGACGAGTAGAATTGGTGAGGAATGGGAATGGCACCCGAAAGCCAGAAAACTAAGTGATAACAATCTTAACCCGAAAGAAAGCAGAACCTACGAATTCGATTTTATAGTCCCAAATCAAAAAGGATTATATTACCGTGTACGCGTAACCAAACACCGTTCTACGGAAGAAAATAAAAAATACAATCATTTACCCGAAACCTATCCATTGTCTGTAACCATTTACGATTCAATACACCCGATAGTACTGAAGTAAAATTTGGGCGTTTCCCCAAAACACAAAAAGCACATACCCTATCGGGATACGTGCTTTTTGTGTTTTGGGGTCGGGCTATCCACTATATCTTTTGCCCTCCAAAAGGAGGGAGGGCAAAAGGATACCGCTCCTATCCCTAACGCGAGTGAAATTGGCGGAGAGAAAGTGGAATTTGTAGTTTCTTTAGACAATGAAAAATTTGCATAGCCCTTTATTCAAATGAGATAAGAAGAATCTGGATACTCCCCCTTTATAACCATAAAAAAAGCCCGATAATAAATTATCGAGCTTTCTACAAAATTTTCACTAATGTAAAGCAATTAGTTATTTAACGCTTCGGCACCACCAACAATCTCAAGAATTTCATTAGTAATAGCTGCTTGACGAGCTTTATTGTACGTCAACTGAAGGCTATTTCTCAATTCAGTAGCATTATCAGTCGCTTGATGCATCGCTGTCATCCTCGCTCCGTGTTCTGAAGCATGAGAATCCAACAAAGCCTTATACAATTGTACTTTCAATGAATTGGGGATTAAATCTTTTACAATTTCTTCTTTAGAAGGGTCAAAAATATAATCCGTAACACTTGCGTCATTTGATGTCTCCGGTGGCAAAATAGGTAAAAACTGTTCGTTTTTGATTATCTGTACTGCTGCATTCTTAAACGAATTATAAACCAAAACCACTTTATCATACTTACCTTCAGTATAAGCATTCATAACAGCCTCAGCTATTTTACAACTATTGGCAAATGTCAAATCATTCCAAATTTCCTCCGGATGAGCATATATGGAATCATCGCTCTTAACATTTTCCATATACTTTATGGCATCCTTCATCTTCTTACCAACAGTAAGAATAGATACATTACACCCCTTATACTCAGATGAAAGAATTGTTTTGATTTTTTTAATGATATTATTATTAAAACCTCCACACAAGCCCCTATTGGAAGTAATACCGATAATCAACACATTCTTTACCTGTCTCTCTTGTGCATACTTATTTTCAGAAGTATCCAAAGAAGAAGAAAGGTTACTTAGAATTTCTTGCAATTTTTCAGCGTAAGGACGCATTTGAGTAATTGCATCTTGAGCCCTCTTCAACTTAGCCGCAGAAACCATCTTCATTGCAGATGTTATCTGCATGGTAGAATTTACGGACGTAATTCTATTTCTTATTTCTTTTAAGTTTGCCATAGAAAAAAACAGAATTAGGAAATCATAAGACTCCCTAATTCATAATTATAAATTAATACTTAGCTGTTATCTCCTTTGCTACTTTCTCTAAGGTATCCGTAACTTCATCAGTCAATTTACCTGCTTTTAGAGTAGCTAGAACATCACTATGTTTATTTCTTAGGAAAGAAAGATATTCTTCTTCAAAATCTTTAACTTTATTTACCGGAACTTTTGACAACAAATTTTTAACTCCACAATAAATGATAGCGATTTGCTCTTCTACCGGCAACGGTGAACCTTCATTTTGTTTTAGAATCTCAACGTTTCTTGCACCTTTTTCAATAACAGACTTTGTAGCAGCATCTAAATCAGAACCAAATTTTGCAAAAGCCTCCAATTCTCTATATTGAGCTTGATCTAACTTCAAAGTACCCGCAACTTTCTTCATTGATTTAATTTGAGCAGATCCACCTACACGTGATACCGAAATACCAACGTTAATTGCTGGACGTACTCCGGAGTTAAATAGATTTGACTCCAAAAAGATTTGACCATCAGTAATTGAAATTACATTGGTAGGAATATAAGCAGAAACATCACCTGCTTGCGTTTCAATAATCGGAAGAGCCGTTAACGAACCTCCCCCTTTTACCATTCCTTTCAATGAATTAGGTAAATCATTCATTGAGGCAGCAATTTCATCAGACGAGTTTACTTTTGCCGCTCTCTCTAACAATCTAGAGTGCAAAAAGAATACATCACCCGGATAAGCTTCACGACCCGGTGGTCTTCTTAATAACAAAGAAACCTCACGATAAGCAACCGCTTGTTTTGATAAATCATCATAAGTAATCAAAGCAGGTCTTCCTGTATCTCTAAAGAACTCACCGATTGCAGCTCCTGTAAAAGGTGCATAAAATTGCATTGGTGCAGGGTCGGCAGCATTTGCCGCTACGACTACGGTATAAGCCATAGCTCCTGCTTCTTCCAATTTTTTAACAATTCCGGCTACGGTTGAACCCTTTTGACCAATTGCAACATAAATACAATATACGGTTTCTCCTCTATCGTAAAATTCTTTTTGATTGATAATGGTGTCGATAGCAACGGTAGTTTTACCTGTACCTCTATCTCCAATGATCAACTCTCTTTGACCTCTTCCAATCGGAATCATAGCATCAATTGCTTTGATACCTGTTTGAAGTGGCTCATCTACAGGTTGTCTAAAAATAACACCCGGAGCTTTTCGCTCAATAGGCATTTCATATAATTCACCTGTAATCGG
>JALTUD010000154.1 GCA_027047735.1 Flavobacteriales bacterium
ATATTGTCTTGCATTTGTTGTTGAATCTCTTTCGGAGCAGATTCTGCAATTTTTTCTAAGACATTTAAAGCTATTTCATCGGTTTTATCTAAATCTTCCGAGTTACCCGAAGTACAAACCCATCTAAAAGGACCAAAACCGTAATCAAAACACATCGGTCCCATAATATCTTGTACGTAAGAAGGGTATTTAAAAGAACCATCTTCCTTTACAATATCAGCACCCGCTCTGGACGCTTCCAATAAAAAAGCATTCCCGTAATCAAAGAAATAAGTGCCTTTTGCCGTGTGTTTATTAATGGCATTGGTTTGTCGAATTAATGATTCTTGAACCTTTTGCTTAAACAAGTCAGGGTTTTCAGCCATCATTCGGTTGGATTCTTCGTAAGAAAGCCCTACCGGATAATAACCACCTGCCCACGGATTATGCAAAGACGTCTGGTCAGACCCCAAATCAATATAAATGTTTTCTTCGTCAAATTTTTCCCAAACTTCAACCACATTACCGTCATAAGCAATAGAAACTGTTTCTTTATTTGCCGTAGCTTTCTTAACTCGTGCACAAAGCTCATCTAAGTCGCTAACGATTTCATCTACCCAACCTTGTTCGTGTCTTTTTTTTGTTGCGTTGATGTTTACTTCTGCTGTTACAGAAACTACCCCTGCAATATTTCCGGCTTTGGGTTGAGCTCCGCTCATCCCTCCCAATCCTGAGGTAACGAAAAGTTTTCCTTTCGTTCCTTTATCATCTATTTTTCTACAAGCGTTAAGAACAGTTATTGTTGTTCCATGCACAATTCCTTGAGGTCCTATGTACATATAGGAACCGGCAGTCATTTGCCCGTATTGCGTTACACCCAAAGCATTAAATCGTTCCCAATCATCTTGTTTAGAATAATTTGGAATCATCATACCGTTAGTTACGACCACTCGCGGAGCATCTTTATGCGAAGGGAACAATCCCATTGGGTGACCGCTGTACATTGCCAATGTTTGTTCATCGGTCATTTCAGACAAGTATTGCATTGTCAGGAGATATTGAGCCCAATTTTGAAATACCGCTCCATTTCCTCCATAAGTGATTAACTCATGAGGATGTTGAGCGACTGCGAGGTCAAGGTTATTTTGAATCATCAGCATAATGGACTTTGCTTGAACCGATTTACCCGGATACTCGTCTATCGGACGTGCGTACATTTCGTAAGTAGGGCGAAAACGGTACATGTAAATTCTTCCGTACTGTTCTAATTCCTCTTTAAAATCTACGATTAATTCCTTGTGAAATTTCTTATCGAAATACCGCAACGCATTTTTTAAAGCCAAAACTTTTTCTTTTTCCGTAAGGATATCTTTACGTTTAGGTGCGTGATTAACCGAATTATCACGAGAAACTTTAGGCGGTAGTTCTTTAGGTATACCTTGTTGAATAAGCTCTTTAAATGTTGCCATTTTTACTCTGCTTTTAGTATTCTTTCGCTGTCTTTATAATCTTGTACGGATGCTTTTACGGTATAAACCCCTTTGGCTAATTTTAATTTTTCCGTATTAATCGTTACAACTTGAATACCGTTAACTGTAAATAAATAAGAAGATACAAGTTGCCCTAAGTTGTTGTACAATTTTACATTTACAGGATCTTCTGTAGGATTCTTAATTGTCAACTGAATGTTCCCTTTAAAAGGATTTGGGTACACATCTAAACTAAATTCAGTAACCGGCACTTCCGGAATAACCTCATCTAATTTCATCCAAATGGGGTTACTGAGTGAATGAAATTCATCAAAAGGTGTTTCATAGGCAGGTTCCGAAGTATATTCTTTATGTGTTTGTATCTCCGAACGGATGTAAAAATATTTTTTCTGTGGAGTATTGCCTTCGCCAAATAATGTATCCAATATCGCTTGTATCGGATATGAGAGGTGTATCGTTCCATTAGTCAAAGGAAGAGGAATGTCTTTTTCTATTTCGCCGTTTTCTGTTCCTGCGATTAATTTTAGATAAGTATAATCTCCAAACTCTTGGGTTGTAACCGCATCAAGGTTAAAGAAGTAGTTATTTAATTCTAAGGTGTTGATAATAGCATCATCACCCATGAGTATTTCATTTGTTGTATTATTTCCGTCATTGCTTACTCCGGCAACCACAATAGGACCATCAGAGATTGATGTATGTCCATCATACAATGCTTTTAGTATATGTTCTCCATCAGCACCCATTCCGTCAGGACAATAAGCGATAGTTGTCAACTTTCCAACAGCATTAGTATTGATGCTTCCGAAATTCCCAAAATCATC
>JALTUD010000155.1 GCA_027047735.1 Flavobacteriales bacterium
TTAATAAATCAATATTAAAAGCGTCTAGTTCACCTTCGATTGGATCTTGATTGGTTTTTACATCCAATTCATTTCCATTGTAATCTAAAGTTATTCTTTTAACAACACACTTATTAAATTCCTCCCCGGCTTCGGCTCTGGAAATACCGTCGTATTTCTTCAATCCGGTAGCTTGAAGGATATTTTGCATCTTTTCATTTCTTATGTTTGCTTGTTGAGCCGGCTTTAAAGCGGTTGCTAAAAACGCCAACACACCACCAACTATCGTTACCATGATAGCAGCAAAGCTTATTGTATATACGTTACTATCTCTATTAATTGCCATGACTATGCTGTTTTAACTCTTTTTAATCTTCGTTTAATATTTGCACTAATTACCATATGATCAATCAACGGTGCAAAAACGTTAGCTATCAAGATAGCCAACATCACTCCTTCAGGGTACGCCGGGTTAACAACTCGAATCAGAATTGCCATAGCTCCACCTAAGAATCCGTAAATAAACTTACCTGTTCCTGTTTGAGCAGCCGTAACAGGGTCTGTTGCCATAAAGACAAGACCGAACATAAATCCACCTAACATCATTTGGTAAATAGCCGGTAATTCTAAATAATCACTTCCTCCAACTAAATTGAACAGCAAAGCCATTAAATAACCTCCTGTAAAGAAAGATAGCATAATTTTCCAACTTCCTATTCCTGTAAATAATAATAGAAAAGCACCTATTAAAATTGCTAAAACAGAGGTCTCCCCCACTGACCCCGGATAAAATCCGTAAAATAAATCCATCAAACCGTGTTTTGCTTCCAAAAATTGGTTTAGATTAGAAAAGGTTGCTCCTTCTTTGCCTATTGCGGCTAAATCACCTAAAGGTGTAGCTCCTGTAATACCATCGGCAAGTGAACCATTGGTTTTCATTTCTTTTAATCCTGAAATCCAAACTTCGTTTCCTGACATTTTAGTTGGATAGGCGAAAAACAAAAACGCTCTTGCAGTTAAGGCTACGTTCATCACATTCATACCTGTTCCACCAAAAACCTCTTTACCAATTACAACGGCAAAAGCTGTTCCTACTGCAACCATCCAAAGAGGAGTATCAATTGGCATAATCAAAGGGATTAACATTCCTGTTACCAAAAACCCTTCTTGTACCGAGTGACCGTTTTTGATAGCAAAAAGAAACTCTATCCCTAAACCAACGGCATAGGAAATAACAATCAACGGCAACACTCTAATTGCTCCATGTAAAAAGGCTTCACCAAAACTTGGGTTAGCCTCTCCCACGGCTAAATAGTGTTGATAACCTACATTATACATCCCAAACAATAAAGCAGGAATTAAGGCTATGATTACAATCATCATTGTCCTTTTCAAGTCAATCGCATCTCTGATGTGAGCTCCTTTTTGAGTTGTATGATTGGGAGTAAATAGTAATGTATCAATCGCATCAACTAAGGGAAAATACTTTTTGGTTTTTTCCGATTTGTTTAATGCTTCGTGAGCATTATCAAATATCTTTCTTAAAAATTTCACTTTCTTTCTTATTTAGTTCTTAAATAGATTACATACATTCTTCTAAAATAACATCCAATCCTTTTCTTATAATGGATTGAGATTCGATTTTAGAAGTACAAACAAACTCACACAAGGCAAAATCTTCAGGAGCTACTTCATAGATTCCTAAGTTTTCCATTGCATCAATATCATTTATAATAACTGACTTAATTAAATGTACGGGATAAATATCAAAAGGGAAAACCGGCTCATATTGTTCTGAGACTACAAACGCTCGTTCTTCTCCATTAAGATTTGTATCGATATCATAACGTTTTGATTTCGGCATCATCCATGTAGGATAGGCTCTAGACGCCGAGAATTTGTTAAACCCAAGGCTCAACCAACCTTCGGTAAGGAAGAACTTATGTTTATTTCCTTCCGGCAAAGCGGTTAATTGGTAATCATAGTACCCCAAATAACCTGCTTCCGGTTCTACTTTAACGCCTGTTAACGGATTTCCGGAAATAACTCTTGTATTATCCAAATTTACATTTTCCTTGAATAAATCTGTAAGCTCTGCTCCAATGATTGTTTTGAAGTATTTTCTATTCTTAGCTCTCGATCCTGTCAAAGCCACGTATTTTGTTGCATCAAACTTACCGGTAATAAGATATCTACCAATCATTGCAACATCTTGTGCGTTAACCACCCACACTATTTCACCCTTGTTAATAGGGTCAATATGATGAATTTGCACACCAACATTACCGGCAGGATGAACACCTGTTACCGTATTTATTTCTACTCCCTTTACTGATGTAAAGGCTTTATCGGCATTTCCTCTTAGTTGTAAATGAACTTTGCCTTTTGTTAGTTTCTTTAAAGCTTCTATTCCGGTCTGAAATGCTTCATCTTGACCATGAATAAGAAAATCGTAATCAGGTGCTAAAGGATGTGTATCGAACCCGGAAATAAAGATTGCTTTCGGCTCGTCTTTTGGGTCTGCGACAATATCTATCGGTCGCATTTTTATCATGGGCCAAAAACCAGAAGCTAACAACGTTTCTTTTACCTCTTCAGAAGACATCTGATTTACAGGCTTTACGTTCTTTGCTTCGTATTCAATAGTTGAATCTGCTTCGATTATTACTTCTAATATTCGACGTTTCGCTCCTCTTTTTATTTCCTTTACTTTCCCACTTACCGGCGAAACGTATTGTATTTTATCTCGATATTTATCAAAAAAGATAGGTGTTCCGGCTTTTACTTCCTCTCCAACCTTTTTCAACATCTTAGGAGTTAACCCGTGAAAATCGGCTGGTTTTACCGCGTAAGTTTTTGCTACGGGAGCATCTACTTTTACTTTGTCTGCCTCGCCTATTAAACGGATATCCAGCCCCTTACGAATTTTAATCGTTTTTGACATAAAGTTATTTTTCAAAATTACGGAACAAAAGTAAAAAATTGTTGTTTACGAAGCTTGTCCTTATTGGTTATTCGTTACATAAACTACAATTTATAATCATTATAAATAAACTGAATTTCTTGTTTAAAGATTTTCTTTATCCTGCTTCATAAAACATCCCCAATAGCTCGGAAATGAAAATATTTTTTTTCATCGTCTAAAGAAACTAAAACTCATTTTCTTAGACTCATTTACATGCGTTAGGGATTGTATCCCTAACACGAGCAAAATAGACGATATAAAGCGTTTTTTGATTTCCTTATCCGTCTTCATAAAAATTTTCCATAGCTGGTGCTATGCAAAATTTTTATTCATCGTCTAAGAAACCAAAAATTCACTTTCTATTCGCCAATTTCACTCGCGTTAGGGATAGAACGGCGTGTTTGAACTCCTTTTGTGTTGTTGCACTTATGCAACACAAAAGAGTGAGTAGTGATAGCCCGACCCCAATTTACCAAACAAACGTTTCGCGAGAGCGATATGTTTGTTTGGTAAATTGGGGGAACGCCCAAATGTTTAATTTATTTTAAAGGTTAAATGTGTTACCATTGCGTGTCTTTCGAAGGATAAAAGCCAATAGTGTAATAGGTTAAAATCGTTAATGTCTCGGTGGAATAAAGGGCCGTCAACACCGAAGAAATGGCTGTCTATCCACTTGCCTTCGTTGTCTAGGATGAAGGCGTAATAAGGGTTGCCGGATGATGAGTTTTGTTGTGCGTAGTTTGATTTTTCGTAAAAGGCGTGGTTTCCTATTCCCATTGGCATTTTGTAGCCTTTGTTGTAGTCTTCTACTTTTAGTTGGGGAATTAACTCCGGTTTTACTCCTCCGATGACGACGCGGGTTAGGATAGAGGTGTCTTGATTGCTTGCAAAGGTTACATCAAATTCTAAACATTTGTCGTGTTTTGCATTGTGTGAGGTTACTTTTCTGACGATTACTTTTTTAGGGATTCCCAACCGGCTTAAAGTGGTTGCTCTCGGGTCTGAAGTGGAGTAATATCCCGGATATAAAAAGGTTGCAAATTTTGTGCTGTCGGTTAAAAAATCATTGATTGTTTTTGGGTTTTTCGGGTAAACTATGTTTTTGAATTTTGATTTTCTTGCTCCGGTAAGTGGATAGAACTCATTGTTGTGGTTTTCAAAATTTACTTCCCACGAAGAATCTACGTCTCTTAACAGGGTTAAATCGATGTATTTGCTTTCGGGTTCGGTATAATCTTCCAGGTATTTTTTGTATTCCTCGAAGGTGAGTTTTCCTTTATTTACTTCGTTGAATAGTTTGCGATATAATTCTCTTGGAAAATCAAACCATCCGTGGTATAGTGCTTTGACTTTGTCTCCTTCTTTTCCGTAGGTAATAATTTCCCAAAGGTAGCTGTTTAGGCAATTTCTTGCTAAATCAACTCGTACGGTTTTCTTGCCTTCGGGCGTGTGTTTGGAGATGTAAAATTCTCCTTGGGTAAATTTTACTTGTTGGCGATTCCATTCTGCATTGATGATACCAATCTTCTTTAGGTAATCGTCCTTGATGTAGTTGGGTATTGTCGGTATCCATTCCAATAATTTTATACTGTCTAATATAATGGTGTCTGAATTGTTGTTTGATGGGTAGAAAGTTACCCTAAAGTAGAGTGAATCCAAACGGTTGATTTCTACTTCGTGGTGTGCGTATTTATCCCAGTCGCTACATCTGTTTTCTATATCGTTGTTATCGGGGTACTCTTCATCTGTCATTTCTTTTACCTTAGAAATGTTCTTTTTGTTAGAGGTGTTAGTTGATTTGTTATTTGATTCTGAAGAGGAACAGGAGTAAAGAAAAATCCCTGTTAAAATTATAAGTATTGTTTTGTTTATCATTTTTTTATTTTCTAAAGTTCCAATTGATTCCGATTTTGTATGCTCTGTCTTCCAAAGGATGATGCAAAGCACCAAAGTAAGTATTTTCCTTTGATAATCCTGAGTTTAGATGCATAACTGAGAAAAACAGGCGTACACTTTTTATTCTTGCATTAAAGAAAAAACTAACAAAAGGGTAGCTTCCCGTTGTCATTCCGGGGGTGAGATAAAAGGCGTTGATAGAAGGGGCGAAACCTTTTAACGGGGTTGTGTTGTAATAGGTTACTTTTATTCCGGTGTAATAACTCAAGGCTTTATTAAAAAGTTCTGCAGTGTAGGCTATTTTTAGTGTGGCTAAAAAATCGGGTAATTGAAAAATATCTTTTCCTCCTGTGTATTGGTAAACAGCTTTTGATAGGATTCTCCATCTTTTAAGTTTAAATGTTTTTGATACTTGCGTTTGTATAATTTGACTGTATCCGTTGTGTTGGATAGGGGTTTGTTTATAGTCAAAATAAATAGGTTTATAGATGTCGGTGTATGCTAATTTGAGATGTACACCCCAAATATTTTTTTTACTCCCTGCTTCTACGTGTAAAGTCCGGATTGGTGTAAAATTATTTTGCCATTGATTGTGATTTCCATTGTATTGTTGTAAATCAATGGAAGGAGAAATAACTGAATGCACTGAAGAAAAGTAAATGGTGTTTTCAGGCGTTAAAAAAAAGGTTGCCCTTAGGTTCTCTTCAAAATTATTTTTTCGGATGCCGTTCAGAAAGAAAGTTGAATGATAAGATAGCTGGTATTTTGATGATGCTATTTCTACATTTGTTCCAGTGGAGAAATATCCTGAATAAGTATAGTTTTGAGTGTTATGAAAATCTACGTAATCATAGCGAGCAAAAGGAGTAAACAATAATTTGTTTTTCCCTTTGGTTTTACTAAACGTATAACTTAGTTTTTGTTGAATAGATTGGTAATGTGTGGAGTCCTTTGTAACGCTACTGTCGTTATATATATTTGGATAAAAATCTTGGTTTAGAAGAGTGTCGTAGTATTTCGTTTTAGCAGTTCTAAATCTTGTGGTAATCCTGACGAATTGTTCTATTCCGTTACCCAAAGAATCCAAAGAAGATTGAATTTTAAATCTTTGTTTGAGCAAAAGTTGATGATGCACCTCTATACGATAGGCATTGTCTAATTGAACTTGAAGCGTTTTTCTGTTGGAGAAGATGGAGGTGTCCAGCATAAACAGCGTGTCATCTTTTAAACCGCCGTTCATTTGACTGCTGTTGTGTATTCGATTAGCAAAAAAAGAAAAGTTGTACCGTTCTTTTTTGCTTGTCCACCAAATATTGGCTGAAATATTATCGTTGTTTACTTTTTGACGATTGTAGCTTCCTGCTGAATTTATTTTGGTATAGCCTAAAGAAAAATTTCCGCGGGGTGAAAAATTTTGTGTGTGCAACAATTCAAAGAATTGTTCTTGTCTAGCTCCTTGTACGTATTTTAAGGAGGTAAAAGGTTCTGCTACATTGTATTCTCGCTGATGTAGAGCTGTATCTCCTTTCATCAAAAAAGAATAACGGTATTTCGATTGATTATCAATGTTAAAAACCAAGGGGTAAAAAGGCAATCCGTTGTTGCCTAACCAAAGGTATTCGTTATTTACTCTGTAATTATTGAAATTTTCTAAAGAAAAGGTGTCGATAGGTAAGGTTTTCCCTTCTTCGGTATAATAAAAACGCATATTTTCTTCTTGCGAAACGATGGTTTGCAAGAAGAAAATACACGTTATGTAAAAAATCGCTTTCAACCGATTAAGCCTCAGTAGTAGGAGTACCAAAATTCATGGGAAAAGTTTGTTGCGGATTATCCTCTCTAATTACTCCGTTAACACTTTCGTACTTTGCGATGTTATCGGCAACTGCACGCATTAATTTTTTAGCGTGTTCAGGTGTCATAATAATTCTTGATTTTACTTTAGCTTTTGGAACACCCGGCATAATTTGGATAAAATCCAATACAAATTCTGATGATGAATGTGTGATAATTGCCAAGTTAGAATAGGTTCCACTTGCTGTTTCTTCGGTTAGTTCAATGTTTAATTGATTTTGTTGTTCTTGACTCATGTTTTTAGTATATTAAATGATTAATCCGAGTGCTGTTCTACCAACACCATTAGCAAAAATACATAAAGAAGTGGTTTCGGCTTTAATAAAAAGTTAAAAATTAGCTCTTTTATTTTCCTGCTCCCTTTAACACAATAAGAACGGTGTAAATCATGATTTTAAAATCCAAGGCTAAAGAACGATTTTCGATATAGAGAATATCATACTTCAACCGTTCTATCATCTGGTCAACATTTTCGGCATATCCGTATTTTACTTGACCCCAAGAAGTGATTCCCGGTTTCACTTTTTGCAAGTGCTTGTAATGAGGTGCTTTTTCCATAATTTGTTCAATGAAGAATTGTCGTTCAGGACGAGGTCCTACCAACGACATATCTCCTTTTAATACATTATAGAACTGAGGAATTTCATCTAAGCGTGTTTTTCGAATAAAGCGACCTATTTTGGTGATTCTACTATCGTTGGAACTCGAAAGTTGAGGCCCGTTTTTTTCGGCATCGCTCACCATTGAGCGAAACTTATAAATCATAAAAGGTTTCCCTTTCCATCCTATTCTTTCCTGTTTAAAAAAGACCTCTCCGCGAGAGGTTGTCTTTATGATGATTGCCAAAACAAGAAAAACAGGAGATAATAGTAATAGAGCAACAGTAGAAACCACAACATCAATCAAGCGTTTGGCATTTTGTTGCCAAACCGACATTACCTGAGCATTCACTTCGATAAGCGGAGT
>JALTUD010000156.1 GCA_027047735.1 Flavobacteriales bacterium
AAATGCAATAATATTGTCTGTGTGTTTAAGTCTTTTATAGTAAATGTCTATGGTATAACTTAATGTTTGAAAGGTATAAAAGCTAATTCCGACGGGCAAAATAATATTGAGATAATATCCATTTATTTCTTTTCCAAAGATAGAAAATGCACCTATAAAACTATTTACAAAGAAATTAAAGTATTTAAAAAATGCTAAAAAACCAAGGTTAACAACTAAGCTGGTAATTAACAAAAATTTTCTTCTTTTTTTATCATTCTCGTTATCTAATTTTTTTCCGATGATGAAATCTACTAGTGAACTAACTACTATTAAAGAAAGGAAACGCCAATCCCACCAGCCGTAAAAAATATAACTGACTATAACTAAAAAAATATTTCTGTACAGAATGTTTTTATTAAAAAATAGCCAATATAAGAAAAAAACTATGGGGAAGAATATTCCAAAATCTATAGAGTTAAATAGCATGCTTTAAAATTTATTTTGTGACTTTTATCAAAAACAAACCACGAATCTACTCCATAAAATTTGAAACACAAAAGACTACATAAAAAAACTAAATATTGATTTTTTCCATTAGTACCATATCAATCCATTGATTATTTACAAAACCAATTTTATGTTGTATACCAACAATAGAATAGCCAAACTTTTTGAAAAAAGAAATGCTGTTTTTGTTTTGTCTGAATATTTTTGCTGTAAAATGTTTATACCCAATTTTTTCTGCTTCCAAAATAATAAAGTTCTTTATTTGGTATCCAATACCTTTGTGCAAATATTCTTTATGGATATAAATAGAGGTTTCACAAGCAAATCGATATCCGTAACGTTCGGAATAGCTTTTAATTACTCCCCATCCCTTTATCGTTTTATCTTCTTCGTAAACATACAGCCTCTCACGGTCGTTAAAGTTTTCTAACCATTTTTCTATGTCAGAGGTGGATTTTAAACTGTCCATTGTAGTATTACCCTTATTTACATAATAATTGTAAATAGTTGCAATTACAGAACAGTCACTAAGAACAGCTTTCCTAATTTTACCCATTGATATTAATCGTTAGCTTTAAGGGAAGGAATTATTTCTTTTTAAAGGCGTTTATAGCATTTTTAGAAAAATCAGAAAGTACTAGTTTTCCGCTCATTTCTGCTCGTTCAGCCAATAAAGTATCCCAGTTTTTCGTTCCTTCCCAGAAAATTTGTTTAAGTAGTCGCATAGCTTCAGGATTTGAGGAGGATAATTTTTGAGCTAAGCTATCTATTGCATCGTCCATTTCCTCTATTGTATCAAATACATCTGCATACAGCCCTTTTTCTCTAGCCCATTCAGCAGAATACCATTTTGTTGCATTAATGGCCAATTGGCTCATTGCTGACGTTCCTATCTTTCTTTCAACCGCAGGTCCCACGACAAAAGGACCTATTCCAACGGCTAATTCACTTAATTTAACGGCTGCATGTTTAGTTGCAAAACAATAATCAACGGCACTTGCCATACCAACGCCACCGCCAACAGCTTTTCCTTGGACACGTCCAATAATTAATTTGGGGCATTTTCTCGCTGCGTTAATTACATTTGCGAATCCGGAAAAGAATTTTTTTCCGGTTTCAATATCATTAATAGAAATGAGTTCATCAAAACTGGCACCGGCACAAAAAGCTCTACCGCCTGCTGATTTAAGGATAATTATTTTAGTTTCAGGGTTTTGCCCTTCATCTGTTATGGTCGTGGCTAGTTGTTGTAAAATTTTACCGGGAAGCGAATTACTCAACGGGTGGTAAAAAGTTATTGTAGATATTCCATTTTTATCACGATTTATTGTAACATTTCCTTGGTTGATTACGTTATGTTGGCTCATGTTTTTATTGTTTTATGATGATATGACAAAAGTAGAAAAAATATAAACATATAGGGAATTGGAAAGAAAACAAAGTAGGTATTAAATTTTAACAGAATAAATATGAGTATTGACTGCAATATTCAGATTTATTCTGTTAACAATTTATTTTTAGTAGAAAAAGGGCATAAAGTTTTTATAGGCGTTTTATTATATCTATTTTTGCACGAATTTTTAAGAAAATGATGATAGAAGAAATCTCTGAGACAGAAGGATTAAACAGTAAAGAATTGTACGATTATCAACAAGATGATCTAAAACAAATATTTCAGCGAATTGAAGAGCATGGAGAGAATTATAATCTTCTTTATCAGCTTCCTACGGGGGGGGGGAAGACGGTTATTTTTTCTGAAATAGCTCGTCAATATATTCATAAGACAGGTAAGAAAGTCTTGATTCTTACACACCGTATAGAATTGAGTAAACAAACTTCAAAGATGTTGACCAGCTTTGGTGTAAAAAACAAAGTCATCAACAGTAAGGTAAAAGAATTACCGGATCAAGATGACTATATGTGTTTTGTAGCAATGGTTGAGACTCTGAATAATCGTTTGCTTGATGAAAAATTTGAAATTAAAGATGTTGGTCTGATTATTATAGATGAAGCACATTACAATTCTTTTAATAAATTATTTAAGCATTTTGAGGATCGGTTTATACTTGGCGTTACTGCTACTCCTTTAAGTTCGAATGTAAAGTTACCGATGAAGAATAATTATGATGAATTGATAACGGGGCATGATATCGCGGCATTGATTCAGAAAGGTTTCTTGTCTAAAGCTATTACTTACAGCTACGATGTAGGACTTACGTCTTTAAAAATTGGTATTAATGGAGATTATACTGTAAAGTCTTCCGAACTTCTTTATACCGATTACCCTATGCAGGAAAAATTGTTGTTTGCTTATGAAGAAAAGGCAAAAGGAACAAAAACGTTAATATTTAATAACGGGATAAACACCTCCAAACAAGTATTGGAAACTTTTCAAGAGGCAGGATATAATATAAGACATTTAGATAATAAAAATACTAGAGCCGAACGTGAAGAGATTTTACATTGGTTTAAAACCACGCCTGATGCAATATTAACTTCGGTAAGTATTTTAACCACCGGGTTTGATGAGCCAACAGTAGAAACTATTATTTTAAATAGAGCAACGAAGTCGTTAGCTTTGTATTATCAAATGATTGGTAGAGGTTCAAGAGTGTTGCCAAATAAGAAAACTTTCAATGTTATCGATTTAGGGAATAACGCTGCAAGGTTTGGTTTATGGTATGAAAAGGTAGATTGGCAATATATCTTTAGGGTGCCTGATTTGTATTTAGAAACCATTCAAAGTGATGAAGAAATTGAGCGTAATTTTGTTTATCGAATGCCGGATGATTTAAGGGCTAAGTTTTCAAAAAGTAAGGAGTTGGATTTTGATGTGAAAGCTAAATATAAAGAAGCAATTTCAAAGCACCAACGTCCGAAAGTTGTTATAGAGCAATCGATTGATAACCATGCGACTATGTGTGTAGAAAATGCGGAGGATGTATATGAGGCTCGTGCTTTATCCCGTTTGTTAGAAGATGATATTAAAGATAGAATTAGAAGGTATTCTTATTGTATTTGTAAAAGTACACCAAGTTACGTTCAATGGTTAGAGGATGATTATAAAAGAAAATTAAGTGTGGAAATAGGGAAGAGGTTTTAGAATTTAGTTAGATTGAAACTAAAACTCATTTTCTTATCGCTCATTTTACATGCGTTAGGGATTGTATCCCTAACACAAGATATCTGAGCACAATAAAATGGTTTTATTTTCCTTATACTTCTTCAAAATTATTTTCCATCGTCTAAGAAAACTAAATTCCATTTTCTTTGCACTCACCTGTCTTGCGTTAGGGATAGAAGTGGCATCCTTTTGTGTTGTTGCGTATATGCAACACAAAAGATATAACGGATAGCCCGACCCTAAGCAGAAAAAGCACGTATCCCTTTAGGGTATGTGCTTTTTCTGCTTAGGGGAACGCCCAATTAATTATCTTACCAAAGTAACACTTCCTGTTAGTCCTATTGGTTCGTCTAATCGGTTGTTGTATTCTAGTTTCCATACATAGACGCCTAGTGGCATATCTTTGTTTTTGAATGTTCCGTCCCAACCTTCTTCGGTGTTGTAGGTTTCAAATATAATATTACCCCAGCGGTCGAAAATCATTAAGTGATAGTCGCTTATTTCGGATTCTATTCCTCTTGTCTTAGGTTTAAAGGTATCGTTTTTACCATCTCCATTTGGTGTAAATCCGTTAGGTATAAAGAGACTTTGTTTTTCATCAATTACGATGTATTGTATAGTCGTGTCCACACAATTGTAATCTGAGAAGGCTATTTGTGTTACCGGATAATTTCCATTTGTAATGTATGTATGAGTCGGATTAAATAGAATAGATGAATCACCATCTCCAAAGTAGTAAACTACTGAATTTGCATTTTGTGCTTGATTGGTAAATGTTACTTCATCTAACTCTACAACACCTGAACTAGGATTCATTGAAAATCCAGCGATTGGGGTAGGGTGAACCGTAAAGGCGTTTTCAACAATCAATGTGTCGCTACATCCATTACTTGAAAAAGTAATTATGGCTAGTGGGTAAGTACCTGTTTGTTCCATACATAGATTAGTACCGTTCAATGTTAATGGTGTATAAGCTACTGTATCTATTGACCAAATTGAATTGGCAATATTGTAAGGAGGAAGAGCTACTGAAGTGTTAGCAACTTCGATACATTCTTTAGGGCAAATATCTGTACCTATTTGAACAAAGTTCGCTGTAGGTTTAGGGTATCTGAATACGCTTACCGTATCTGTTGACGCAGGACAAATTCCATTGGATATAGTCCATATAAATTGATACTCTCCGTCAAGAATATAGCTAGCTTGTGTCGTGTCATTTTGAGGAGCGGTAAACATTACGTTTGATGGGTTTGTGAAGTTGGTATTCAACGACCATTGACCGCTTGCAGTACCTAAGGGTTCGTTTCCTACTAACGTAACAGTACCTTGGTCGCAAATGGTAAGATCGGTTCCCGCATCTGCTGTTGGTTGGTCGTAAATGTTCACTTGAACAACATCTACTGCATCGGTACAAGTTCCATTGCTGACTGTCCAAATAAATTGGTAGGTTCCTTCTTGTAAATTGTTAACATCGGTGTTATATAATGAACTATCAGAAAAAGTAGCTCCATTTGGAGAGTTAAAACTGTTATCTATAGTCCATACACCGTTAGCTGTTCCTACCGGTTGGTTTCCATTTAGTTGAGTTGTGTAAACATTACATAGTGAAATGTCGCCTCCGGCATTTGCGGTTGGTTGGTCAAATACATTGATAAGAACTGTATCTTTTGCATCGTTACAACTACCATTGCTTACAGTCCAAATTAAGGTGTACACTCCTTCTTGTAAATTGCTGATATTTGTATTGTATGCTGTTGCATCAACAAAGGTTACTGTACTTGGTTGAGGTACGGAAGTGTCTATTGTCCATTGTCCGGTTGCCCTTCCTTGAGGAGTATTTCCGTTCAACTGTGTGGTATATGTATTACATAGGTTTATGTCAGCCCCCGCATTGGCAGTAGGTTGGTCGTACACTTCGATGACAACGGTATCTGTTGCATCATTGCAACTACCGTTACTGATTGTCCAAACTAAGCTGTATGTTCCTTCTTGTAAATTGCTTATTGTTGTATTATAGAGTGTTGGGTCGGTAAACACGACAGCACTAGGTTGTACGATTGAGGCATTCATTGTCCACAAACCTGAAGCTCGACCTTGCGGTTGATTACCATTTAGGATAGTGTCGTAGATGTTACAAAGAGATAAATCGTTTCCTGCGTTGGCTGTTGGTTGGTCGTAAACCTCGATAACAATGGTGTCTGTGGCATCGTTACAACTACCATTGCTCACCGTCCATACCAGACTATACGTTCCCTCTTGGAGATTGCTAATTGTTGTATTGTATAATGTAGCATCAGTAAAAGTTACAGTACTAGGTTGAGAGACAGTTGCATCCATTGTCCATTGTCCAGTTGCTCTTCCTTGTGGAATATTCCCGTTTAAGCTAGTTGTATATTGATTACAAAGAGCTGTATCTGCACCTGCATTAGCGATAGGTTGGTCGTACACTTCGATAACAACAGTATCTGTTGCATCTATACAACTACCGTTACTAACTGTCCATACCAAGCTATACGTTCCCTCTTGGAGGTTGCTGATAGCAGTATTATAAAGAGTGGGGTCTGCAAAGGTTACGATACTTGGTTGTATAATTGTCGCATCCATTGACCATAGACCTGTAGCTCTGCCTTGCGGTTGGTTTCCATTTAGGATTGTATCGTAAATATTACATAGTGATAAGTCACTTCCTGCATTAGCCGTAGGTTGATCATAAACTTCAATGGCGACTGTATCTAAAGCCGGAGTACAACTACCATTGCTAACAATCCAAACCAATTCATAGCTTCCTTCGATAAGACCGCTTATTGAAGTGTTGTATTGAGTTTGGTTTGAGAATACAATGGTAGAAGGATTGTTAAAAGTTGCATTTTCAATCCAAATACCTGTAGCTGTTCCTTGAGGTTGATTCCCGTTTAGTATGGTGTCATAGTCATTACATAGCGATAGGTCTGAACCGGCATTTGCAGTAGGTTGGTCAAAGACGTTGATCTGAATTGAATCCACTGCCGAAGTACAAGTTCCATTACTTACTGTCCAAATTAACCAATAAGTTCCTTCCTGAAGATTGCTGATAGAGGTATTGTAAATTGTTGCATCAGCAAAGTTAATTGTACTTGGTGCTTGTGTATAGCTCGGGCTCATTGACCATAGTCCTGTAGCCGTACCTTGTGGTTGATTACCGTTTAAAGTAGTAGTGTAGGTGTTGCACAAATCAATATCTGAACCTGCATTAGCAGTAGGTTGGTCGTAAACGTTGATGAGTACCGTATCGGTAGCCGGTGTACAAGTACCGTTACTAACCGTCCAAACTAATTTATACGTACCTTCTTGTAAGCTACTAACGGTTGTGTTGTAAACTGTCGCATTGGCAAAAGTTACCGTACTCGGTTGCGTGTAGTTTGTAGCTAAAGACCACGCCCCCGTAGCCGTACCAATCGGTTGATTCCCATTAAGAGTCGTAGAGTAGGTGTTACACAAATCAATATCCGTTCCTGCGTTTGCGGTAGGTTGGTCGTAAACGTTGATTAGTACTGTATCACTAGCCGGGGTACAAGTACCGTTACTAACTGTCCAAACTAGTTTATACGTGCCTTCTTGTAAACTGCTAACGGTTGTGTTGTAAACAGTTGCATTGGTAAAAGTTACCGTACTCGGTTGCGTGTAGTTTGTAGCTAAAGACCAAGCACCCGTAGCCGTACCAATTGGTTGATTTCCATTAAGAGGTGTAGAGTAGGTGTTACATAAATCAATATCCGTTCCTGCGTTTGCGGTAGGTTGGTCATAAACGTTGATGAGTACTGTATCAGTAGCCGGTGTACAAGTACCGTTACTAACTGTCCAAACTAGTTTATAAGTTCCTTCTTGTAAACTGCTAACGGTCGTGTTGTAAATAGTTGCATTGGCAAAAGTTACCGTACTTGGTTGCGTGTAGTTAGTCGCCAAAGACCACGCTCCCGTAGCTGTACCAATCGGTTGATTTCCATTAAGAGGTGTAGAGTAGGTGTTACATAAATCAATATCCGTTCCTGCGTTTGCGGTAGGTTGGTC
>JALTUD010000157.1 GCA_027047735.1 Flavobacteriales bacterium
TCATCGTAGTAAATATTAATATCCTCAAAATAGTTATAGAGGGTGAACCCATAAGAAGGGGTTAATGTGAATTTCTTTTTCAATAATCGTAGAGAGGAAGTTGCTCGTATATCGTGCTTTGCTCCGTATCGCAGATTGTTCAACAACTCTTGATTATCGAAATTATTGGAAGAATCTATTTTTGCGGAAGTTATGTTTTTAAAATTCAGAGCATAGGTAGTACCGATTTGTTCGTACCATCGTGGTTTGCCAATATGCGGTTTCCCTAATAATTTTCCCAAATAAAAACGGTTAATATTATAACTGGTTTCCGGTAGCGTAAATGTTACTTTTTGATTGTTTTGATTGTGCCGTAAGTTTATGTTTAAGTTGCTCTTTACCGCACCATTAAACCTCCTGCTCCATCCAATGTTTGAATTAAAGTTATTGGATAGATAATCTTGCGGATTAAAGTCGCTGTAATTGTTTTTAAAGTTATTTTTCTTTCCGTAATTTACATTTGCCTTAAAAGTAGAGTTAGGTCTGGCCTTTGGGTCTTGATTGTGTCGCCAACGAATAAAAAATACTTTTTGTTGTGTATAATCAGGAAAACCTTTGTCGCCGTTTTTCACATTTTGATAACTCACTTGCAAACCACCATTATAATGATAACGGTTATTATACTCCACAATGGTCTTAGCTCCCCAACTTCCTCTGGAATAAATATCCCCCAAAAGACTTACCGCCAACTTATCGGCAAAAGGCGACCATTTCCCGTCTTTTCTTTTTTTGAATTTGTAGTAATACCCCCCCCCCAACAGATAAAACCCCAACCTTGGTGAGTTCCCAAACGAAGGAATGACGATTCCGTTCGTTCCGCTTTTTTGATTAGGAAAATACGCAAAAGGCAATCCCAAAGGTGTCGGCACATCGGAAACATATAAATTTACCGGCCCTGAAATAATTTTATCATCGGGTTTGATAATCGCCTTTCTTAATTTAAAATAATAGTGCGGGTGATCTAAATCGCAGGTTGTATAAAGAGCTGTATCAATATGTATTTCTTCGTTGGTTTGTCTTTTGATTTTACTTCCGTGTATATAGCCTTCTCCTTCTTGCATCTTTACGTGGTAAGTAATTCCTCGTTTTGAATTAAAATTAAAAGCCAAACTATCGGCGTGGGTTACAACATCTCCGTCACTCAATTCGGGCACACCGACTTTATTACCGGAAGAATCCGTACATTCCCTAGCCTTTACAACTTGAGTTTTAAAATCAAACTCGATAAAGCAAGCATTTAGTTCAAAATCTCCGTACTCTACATAAGCATTGTTATATAGGTACGCTTTTTGATTCTTCATATCCAACTCAATAGAATCGTCTGCTTGATAGATTAAAGGATATTCCAATTCACTGCTGACAATGGAATCCTGAGCAACACCGGAAACACAAATGTTTATCAACATAAGAGCGAGTATAACAAAACGGAGCATCGAACGAAAACCGTAACTATTATTGCTATGTTTGTGGGTTACTATCAAAGTAGAAGCTAAAAACTGAATATATGAAACTCTTTTTGTTTAAATATTATGCGAAGAAACGGAATTTTTCCTTTTTTCTTGCCATTGCCTTGCTTCTGTTTGTAAATAATTTTCATTCCCAAACAAAAATGGGGATAAAAACCGTAGTGATTGATGCCGGACACGGAGGGAAAGACCCCGGAGCCATCGGTATTCATAAGGTAAGGGAAAAGGATGTAGTTTTGGCTACTGCTCTTAAATTAGGAGAACTTATCAAAAAAAATTATCCTGATGTAAAAGTCATCTATACGCGTAAAGACGACCGTTTTATCGGATTGGCTGAACGTGCAAGCATAGCCAACAAAGCCAAAGCCGATTTGTTCATCTCTCTGCACTCTAACGTAGCCGCCAACAGTAACGCCAGAGGTTTTGAAGCGTGGGTTTTAGGATTGCATAAATCACAAGCGGCACTTAACGTTGCCAAATTGGAAAACTCTTCTATTTTGATGGAGGACGGCTACAACAGTAAATACGAATCCTTTAACCCAAACGACCCCGACTCTTACATTGTGTTAAGTATGCGTCAAAATGCTTTTTTAGACCAAAGTTTAATGTTTGCCGACCTCATCGTTAAAGATGCGGTCAACAGTATTCACGTAAAAAGTAGAGGTGTAAAACAAGCCGGATTTGTCGTTTTATATAGAACAACTATGCCTTCTGTTTTAATAGAATTGGGCTTTTTATCCAATGCAGAAGAAGAAAAATTTCTAGGAAACGAAGATGGACAACAGC
>JALTUD010000158.1 GCA_027047735.1 Flavobacteriales bacterium
AATCTTTTGTATGTACTTAGCTCAAACTGTTCCCTGGATTTTTTATTAACAAAGGTTGAACGGTTAACCGTATAAACCTTTTTATGTGTTGGTAATGGGATAGGTCCGTTAACAACAGCACCTGTCGTTTTTACCGTTTTTACAATCTTCTCAGCTGATTTATCAACTAAATTATGATCGTAAGATTTTAGTTTTATTCTGATTCTTTGGTTCACTTTTATAAAGTTTTAACTTACAATACCTTTAACCTTATTAATAACTTCTTCAGCAATAGCTGAAGGAGCTTTTTCATAACTATGAAATTCCATAGTTGAGGTGGCCCTACCTGAAGACAATGTCCTTAAAGCTGTAACATAACCAAACATCTCTGATAAGGGAACCTTTGCTTTAACAACCTGAAAACCTATCTTTGCAGTAATATCTTCTAAAATAGCTCTACGTCTTGTTAAATCACCTGTTACATCACCCAAATAATCATCAGGAGTAACAACTTCAACTTTCATAATGGGTTCAAGTAATACAGACTTAGCCTTTTTTGCAGCATTCTTAAAACCAATTTTTCCTGCCATTTCAAATGATAACTGATCGGAGTCAACAGGATGAAAACTACCGTCAAATAATCTAACATGCATATTCTCTAATGGAAAACCGGCTAGTACACCATTTTTCATAGCTATTTCAAATCCTTTTTTCACAGAAGGAATAAATTCTTTAGGAATATTACCTCCTTTAACCCGATCTACAAACTCAAGTCCTTCCTCGGAACCTTCTGCAGGTCCTAATTCAAATTGAATATCAGCAAACTTACCTCTACCACCAGTTTGTTTTTTATAAACTTCCCGATGTATAACATTAGATGTAATAGCTTCTTTATAAGCAACCTGAGGTTGTCCTATATTACATTCTACTTTAAACTCACGTTTTAATCGGTCTATTAAAATATCAAGGTGTAATTCACCCATACCCGAAATAATAGTTTGTCCACTATCATGATCGGTGGTTACACGAAATGTAGGATCTTCTTCTGCAAGTTTAGCTAATGCCATCCCCATTCTATCAATATCACCCTGTGTTTTTGGTTCAATAGAAATACTAATAACAGGCTCAGGAAATGTAATAGACTCAAGAATAATAGGATGTTTCTCATCAGTAAGGGTATCTCCCGTACGAATAGTTTTAAAGCCAACTCCTGCACCAATATCTCCAGCTTCAATTTTGTCAAGTGGATTTTGCTTATTGGCATGCATTTGCATAATACGACTTATTCTTTCCTTTTTACCCGTGTTAACGTTCAGAATATATGAACCGGCTTTAAGTGTTCCTGAGTAAACTCTAAAAAAACATAATCTTCCAACAAAAGGATCAGTAGCAATTTTAAATGCCAGAGCAGAAAAATGATCATTGGGATCAGGACTTCTGTATTCTTCAATCTCAGTTTTAGGATTAATTCCTTTTACAGGTCCAATATCCAGAGGGCTAGGTAAAAACTCAATAATAGCATTCAACAACATCTGAACCCCTTTATTTTTAAAAGCAGACCCACACATTACAGGAGTGATTTTCATATCAATAGTAGCTCTTCTGATTACGGCAATCATTTCCTCTTCAGTAATGCTATTATGATCTTCCATGAATTTTTCAAGTAGTTCATCACTCTCTTCGGCAACACCTTCAATAAGCTGAAGTCTATAATCTTCAACAGTATCTATTAACTCATCAGGAATAGGAATTTCAATAATTTTAGTACCCTGACTACTGTCATCCCAAACAAATGCTTTATTTTTAACCAGATCTACAATCCCTTTAAAATCCTCTTCAGCACCAATAGGAACCTGAATAGGAACCGGATTTGCTCCAAGTTTATCTTTTATTTGTTCAATAGCCCCAAAAAAATCAGCGCCGGCGCGATCCATTTTATTAATAAAACTTAAGCGTGGTACATGATACTTATCAGCTTGTCTCCATACAGTTTCAGATTGAGGCTCAACACCGCTTACTGAGTCAAATAATGCTACAGCACCATCCAACACACGCAAAGAACGTTCAACTTCTACAGTGAAATCAACGTGACCAGGGGTATCAATAATGTTGATTTTATGCTTTTTACCAAACAATTCCCAAAACACGGTAGTTGCAGCTGAAGTAATAGTAATACCTCTCTCTTGCTCCTGAACCATCCAGTCCATAGTAGCGCCACCCTCATGAACTTCTCCTATTTTATAATTCTTACCCGTATAATATAGAATACGTTCAGTAGTAGTAGTTTTACCAGCATCAATATGAGCC
>JALTUD010000159.1 GCA_027047735.1 Flavobacteriales bacterium
TTGGGGATATTGATGTTGACTTTGAAGAAGTGGCTGGTAATAAAGTCAGGTAAGCCGATTAAATATTTACTGTCGGTTAGTTGCTGTTATCCCTAGTTAATGCGTCATTTGTCGCCCCTTCAAAGCGGCTTATCTTTTCTCGGAGTAGATAGCCGCTCCACCCTTCTGCAACAAACGTCGCATAACAAGGGCTATACTAAATGCTATGTGTCCGTTAAGTATTTCATTTCATCTTTGATATAAAAAGAAAAGCCCGCCCGCCTTGTTTTTTCAAAACAATTGAGGTTGGCTAATTACTATTTTAACTCTTTCCTTTGCCATGGTTACGTATTTCGGTTCAATATCAAACCCGATAAATCTTCTTCCCTCTTTTGCTGCCATAGCGCACTCAGTACCACTTCCGGCAAATGGGACTAATACTAAATCATTTTTTCTGCTTGTGGTTAAAATTAATGCCCTTGTAAGCTGTTCGGGTTTAACTGTATCGTGTTCGTAGTTTTTGCCTGTTTTTGTGGCTTCGTTTTTAAAGTTTAGTATTTCTTGTAAATTAAAAACATTATTAAACGGTCTGCGAAGTTCCTCGTATTCTTTGCGAAGTTCCTCGTATTCTTTGCGTTCTATTGGCAAATTATCACAAAGTATTTTCCATTGCTCTTTGCTTGGTATATTGTAGCCACGTTCCCAATTTGTAACAGCCCCACCGTGATTAACAGTTCCATAGAATTTACCATATTCAGCAACCGCATTAATACTCACGCCTTTTTTACTCCGTGCTTTTCTTAATTGAATTGCAAATGGGTTTCTTGGTGCTACATATTCTTTTTCAATAGCTTGTAATCCTGTCAAGTCTTGTTCAATACTTCCATACATTAAAATTCTTTCGGTGCAAGGTGCAAAACTTCGCAAACTCTCGCTTTCTTCCAATCCCATAAAAGAGCCTTTATTCCAAACTAAGTTATTAATAAGATTAAAATATTTATCAAAAATAACCTGAGCGTATGCAATCCGTTTAGCCGAACCATACCAAAACAAAGTCCCATTATCAGCAAGTAGCCGTTTACACTCTTTTGCCCATTTTTCAACGTCTTGCAAATAATCGTCAAACGTATTCCAGATAAAATCAAAGTCGCCTTTAGTTTTGTAATACGGTGGGTCTGCAATGATAAGGTTTGCACACTTATCAGGTAGTGTATTGTTTAAAAAATCCATATTGTAAATTTTATTCAATTCCATGCCCCCGCTTTTTTCTTTTTGTATCCGTTAAATAATAAATTCATTTTTCATATTACGCACTTAGCATAGCCCCTATACGTTGTGTGCAAGTGCTAAAATTGTACTTCATTTGATATTTTCTCTTTCAATTCCGTTTTAATAATTTTGCCAACGCTTTTTTTAAACCATTGCTCAACAATAGCATCTGCAATTCCTTGATAAGTTTTACTTCTTAAACAAGCCCTTTCTTTCCCTGGTGGTAAATAATGTAATCTTTGAGCAATATTTTTAGGTAAATTTTTCCATACTTCTTTTACATTGTTAGTTTCTTCTAGTTTTTTAAAGCCTTTAATCCAGAAACAAGTTGCTTTACTTTCAGCGTGTCCAAATTGGTAAGGCTGTATAAGTTGGTCATATTTTCTACCAATTATTTCAACACCGTATTTGTGTGGTATTGGATTTTCAATTGCAATTCTTTGTATAGGTGCATCTAATAATTTTTTAAAGAAAATTGCACCTTGTTTCATTTTTTCCCATCTACCAGGTTTTTTATAAAGCCAACTAACACCACTATTAGATAAAAATGTACAAGGAGGATGAGCAACCATTGCCGAATATTTACCGCTATATGCTTCTTTTATAGCATCACCTTTTATATGCCATTCTGGATGACCACCAGAACAGTCTAAAATATCACAAGAGTATGCTTCAAATCCTGCTTTTCTTAATGCTATTGTAATTGTTTGACTTTCTTCGCAAGCAACAAGTATTTTGCCCTCGCTAAAATTATTAAAACTATCTTTTTTCATTCTATTAAAATTTATCTATTAAAACCGCACCAGTCACACAACACGTTGTATAGTGCAGTTTTTGAGAAAAACAAAAACCGACACCATACAACTATTCGTTATAAAACAATGTCCGCCCCTGTCAAAGGCGGCTGTTTGCTACCGAGTAGGATGCCGCCGCCTCGCTTCTGGCTGCCACTGTTTATAACAATGGCTATAATTAATAAAAAGCTCATGGCAATTTTGGCTTTGCTTTAGTATCTTCTCTAAATTGAATTGA
>JALTUD010000160.1:0-615 GCA_027047735.1 Flavobacteriales bacterium
TCGATTGGGTAATTTTATCGGAAGAACGCTTCATCTATCTCAAGTAAAAAACAGTTGGGTAATTCCGGCAACCTTGCTGGGTAATTTTGCTCAACTTTTTGCTACGATTTTGTTTGCGAGTATTGCACTGTTGATTTATCCGACGGGAATCGTAACATTACAAATTTCCGAATCCTTACTGAGTCTTTTGGGGTGGTTTTTATTTCCTACTGTATGTTTGATGATGGTACTTTATTTTAAAAGCGAGTCTTTTCTTTTTGTTGTCCGTAAAATAAAGTTTCTACAAAAAACGGTTGCATATTTAAACAAAAAAAACAATCGAGATAAAATACAAATTTTGGGTTGGGCAATACTTCGATATTTTGTTTTTGTAGTGCAGTTTTATTTGATACTCAACGCCTTTGGTGTCCATTTGTCGTTGTCGGCTACACTTGTTTTTTTGGGTTTTTTATATCTTTTTACCACTTTTATACCTTCTCCTCTTATGGGGAATTTAGGAACAAGAGAAGCCGTAGCAGTTCTTTTATTAGGGATAAATAACTCCTTAGAGGGAGTTGTGTTTGCCTCGTTGTATATATGGTTGATAAACGTCTTGTTTCCGGCTGTGCTTGGTAG
>JALTUD010000160.1:625-7626 GCA_027047735.1 Flavobacteriales bacterium
TTATAGTGTTGTTGCGTTGCTTTATTCCATGTTTATGCTTTGGTTGATTTACGGTGTTCGTAAAGCTCAACAAAATACAGGTGGAAGTGCCGGTGAGATGAAAGGGATAAGCGTTTTAATTCCATTTAGAAATGAAGCACACAATTTACCACGACTTCTTAATAGTTTGTCTGAAATAAAATATCCGCGAAATAAAGTAGAATTTATTTTTATAGATGACCATTCCGAAGATAATGGGGTAGAGCTGATAAACAAGTTTGCTGATGAGTCATTATATACTGTTTTTATACATCGTTTAACAAAAGAAAAAGGAAAAAAGAGAGCTTTAGATAAAGGCATTCAGTTGGCTCGATTTCCCTATATTGTTACTACCGATGCCGACTGTGTAGTTCCTTTTACGTGGTTAAAAAAATACAACATTGCATTTACCGACTCTCCTTTCGTTCTTGCTCCTGTAGTGGAACAAGGAACTCATTTTGTGTCAAAAATAAAAGAAGCGGAATCTGTATTGTTGGCGGGAACTTTAATCGGAAGTGCAAAGAATAAATTTCCGTTGTTGGCAAGCGGAGCAAACTTAGGGTATAAAAAAAGTTTATATAAAGAGCTTTCTCCTTACGAGGATAATTGGGAAATAGCATCCGGAGATGATATGTTTTTCTTGGATAAAATAACACAGAAAAAAAAATCTTTTACCGTATTAGAATCTTGTGATGCATTGGTTTATACAACGGCAAAAAAAACGTATTCGGAGGTTGTTCAACAATCGATTCGTTGGAGTGATAAAACCAAATATTTGAAAAATAAAAGATTTGGTTTGATAGGAATTTTATTGATTTATACAAATCTATTGATGGCTGTTGCTCTTATACGACTTTTGTGTTGTGGTAATGTTGTTGCTTTTGGTTTTTTATATACTAAATTTATGGTGGATTACCTGTTTTATTTGCAAATAAGAAAACAATTGAAGTTAAAATCAGCTTTCCTCTATTTCTTCTTGTTAGATGTGCTTTATCCTTTCCATTTATTGATTATCTTCGTAGCTTCTATATTTGTTACTGTGCGTTGGAAACAAAGAAAAGTGTATTGATTTTATCTCAAAACGGGTTCTTATGTTTAATTTCAATCATTACGCGTTAGGGATAGGAACGGCATCCTTTTGGGTTGTTGCACTTATGCAACCCAAAAGATATAGTGGATAGCCCGACCCTTTTTTGCCAAAGACACGTTTAGCGAAGCGATATGTGTTTTTGGCAAAAAAGGGGAACGCCCAAAGCATCATTAGTAAAACAAAAAATGAAGGAAAGAGGTACGTTATATCAAGAGTCTTGGCAAAAATTAAAGAAAGATAAAATAGCAATGTTTGGTCTTTTTGTGATTTTGTTTGCCGTGCTGATTGCTGTTTTGGGTGGAAATATCCGTCCTGACCCTTCGCCTTATGCCAATGACGGGGTGAGTGCCATTGCTCGATTGCCTACTCGAAGTACGGTTAGATTATTAAACGTTAGGAAGAATAAAGAAATTCCTATTGCAAGTTTTTGGGATAAACTTTTTTTTGGTGGTCAGCTTCCGCAGTTTTCGCATGTGCCGGTAGCATCTTACTTTTTTAGAAATGATTCCATTGTGGTTAATCTTTTTACCTCGATGCGAAAAACATCCAAGTCGAAGCCTATTCAGCAATCTTTTGAACTTGCCGATGTCGTGTATCCTATTTCAAAGAAAAAGGAACATCAACCGTATGAAGAAAACGGAAAGATTGTATTTCAGACCATTGACGGAGAGCAAAAAAAGGTGAGTAAAGAGCAATTACAAAAGGAAATAGAGAAAAATAACCTTGTGGAGCGTACCTATTGGTTGGGAACGGATGTGCAGGGCAGGGATTTACTGAGCAGGGATATGGCAGGGACAATTGTTTCTCTGTCTGTCGGCTTGATTTCGGTGGTTATATCATTGATAATCGGCGTGTTATTAGGGGCGGTTTCCGGGTATTACAGAGGTACGCCCGACACCGTAATTATGTGGTTGATTAATGTGGTTTGGTCAATTCCGACGTTATTGCTGATTATTTCGGTTACACTTTTGTTGGGGAAAGGGTTCACAACCGTGTTTTTTGCCGTTGGGTTAACGATGTGGGTAGAATTGGCAAGGATTGTTCGAGGGCAGATTTTAAGTATTCGCGAAAAAGAGTACATAGAGGCGGGGAAAGCCTTGGGATATAGTAATTACAGAATTATAACAAAACATATTTTTCCAAATATTATCGGTTCGGTCATTGTGATATGTGCTTCTAATTTTGCGGCGGCAATTCTTATAGAAGCCGGGTTAAGTTTTTTAGGTATCGGAGCTCAAATTCCGATGGTTTCTTGGGGTACGATGATTGAACAACACAAGAGTTTTATTACTCACGCAGACAAAGCCTTTTTAGCTTTGGTTCCGGGGTTGAGCATTATACTGTTGGTGTTTGCCTTTATGTTATTAGGCAATGGGCTGCGCGATTCCTTTGATACACAAAATGAGTAATACCATTTCAATATGTAAATGGTATTACAGTTATGGAGAATACACGAGTTGTTTGAAGGATTAAAGAATATTTTGTTTTTTATAAAATTGTTCGTTAAGGAAGTTCTGTGTACCTTTATGCGGTGAAAATTAGTATAAATATAAATTAAAATATAAACATTATGAAAGTTACAATTGTTGGAGCCGGTGCTGTTGGTGCTAGTTGTGCCGAGTACGTTGCGATTAAAGATTTTGCTTCGGAAGTCGTTATCCTTGATATTAAAGAGGGATATGCAGAAGGTAAAGCTATGGATTTGATGCAAACGGCTTCTTTGAATGGTTTTGATACTAAAATCGTTGGAAGTACAAATGATTATAGTAAAACAGCAGGTAGTGATGTCTGTGTGATTACATCGGGGATTCCTAGAAAACCGGGGATGACGAGAGAGGAATTGATAGGAATCAACGCAGGAATTGTTAAAACGGTTTCGGCTAATTTGATTGAACATTCTCCGAATACCATTATTATTGTTGTTTCTAATCCTATGGATACAATGACTTATTTGGTGCATAAAACTACGGGGCTTCCTAAAAACAGAATTATTGGAATGGGAGGAGCTTTGGATAGTGCTCGTTTTAAATATCGTTTGGCTGAAGCCTTAGAGTGTCCTATTTCCGATGTAAACGGAATGGTTATCGGAGGGCACTCTGATAAAGGAATGGTGCCGTTGACAGCTAAAGCAGTGAGAAACGGTGTTCCGGTAACGGAATTTTTATCGGAAGAACGTTTAGAACAGGTAGCTGCAGATACTAAAGTAGGAGGTGCAACTCTAACAGGTTTGTTAGGTACTTCTGCTTGGTATGCTCCGGGAGCGGCTGTATCAGAATTGGTAAAAGCTATTGCTTTAGATTCTAAAAAAATGTTCCCTTGTTCTGCTTTATTGGAAGGAGAGTACGATTTGAACGACCTTTGTATTGGTGTTCCTGTACTTTTAGGTAAAAACGGTATCGAAAAAATAGTAGAAATTAGTCTTTCGGATGCTGAAAAAGCTAAAATGCAAGAGAGTGCCGAAGGTGTTAAGAAAACAAACGGATTGCTTGAATTTTAATTAGAGCTTAATTTTTTATATCTTTAAAGGCGGTTACCTGTGGTAACCGCCTTTTTTTGTCTTTGGATATAAAGAAGGGGGAACGATATGATAAATTATGAACGAAGACTACCTACATTACATTTGGAATTTTCAGCTTTTTCCTACTCCTTTTTTGAATACGACTGAAGGGGAGAAAGTACAGGTATTGAAAAAAGGTTTTCCCAATCCAAATTCCGGAGCGGACTTTTTGGAGGCTTCTGTTCTTATCGGCGATGAAAAATGGTTTGGAAACGTAGAAATACACGTCAACTCTTCTGACTGGAATAAACATAAACACCAATTTGATGAGGCGTATAATAGTGTTATTCTACATGTTGTTTATGAGGATGATATGCCGATAAGCAACCAAAATGGAGAAAAAATACCAACAGTAGAATTGAAGAAACTGATAAATGAAAAACATTTTGAAAAATACAAGTTGTTTCTTTCTAACGGATTAACCGTACCTTGTCAAAACCATTTACAAGACATTGATGATTTTATTATAAATAGCACATTGGAACGTTTGGCGGTTGCTCGGCTGGAGCGAAAAACCGCTGTTGTTTTTGCTGTGTTGGAGAAGTTTAAAGGAGATTGGGAACAGACGTTTATTTCTTTGTTGATGCAGTATTTCGGTATGAAGGTAAATGCAGAAGCAATGAAAGACTTGTCAAAGTATTTGCCTTATTCCATTTTGCGAAAAGAACGGAGCAATTTGTTGAGTATGGAAGCGTTGCTTTTTGGTCAAGCGGGGCTTTTGTCTGATGTTCGTCAAGAGGATGAATATTATGAGCGTTTGAGAAGAGAATATCTTTATCTAAAACAGAAGTATAAATTACAGAATTTATCCAAAACGGTTTGGAAATTTTCAAAATTAAGACCACCTAATTTTCCGACGCTTCGTTTGGCTCAATTGTCGGTTATCTTTTATTCGTATCAACATTTTTTCTCGTTGATTAGGGAGTTTACTCCAATTGAGGAATACAGAGAAATATTCAGTATTACGGCTTCTGATTATTGGAGTACGCATTATACTTTTGAGAAAGAATCTGCAAAAGTGAAGTGTAAAGTCGGAAAAACATTGATTGACAACTTGTTGATTAATGTTGTTGTTCCGTTAAGTTTTGCGTATGGAAAACAGATAGAGGATTTTAGATATTGTGATTATGCTTTAAAGATTCTCTCTGAATTGCCCTACGAGAACAATAATATCATTCGCCTTTGGAAAGGATTGGGAGTGTCTGTTGCCAACGCACAGAAATCTCAGGGAGCTATTGAGCTTTATACGAATTATTGCACGCCTAAAAAGTGCCTGTTATGCATGATTGGTGTTAAGGTCTTGAGATAGTTCTTTTCATTTAGAAAAAAGGATTGTGCTTCTTTTCAAAGCCTACGGTAGTTGAAGGACCATGACCGCAATAAACGGTGTAATCTTCGGGAAGTGTAAATATTTTATTGGTGATACTATCCAAAAGTTGTTGGTGGTTTCCTCCGGGTAAATCGGTTCTGCCTATGCTTCCCATAAACAGGCAGTCGCCGTTAACGATGAACTTTTCCTCATGGGCGATAAAGGCTATATGCCCCGGAGCATGTCCGGGGACGAAAATTACATCAAGGGATGAATTTCCGAAGGTAATTTTATCCCCTTCTTTCACAAAAGAAGCGGGCATCGGAGATTTATCGACGTTGGGGATTCCGTATGCAGCACATACCTCTTCCAGCATAAGTAGCGTTTGTAAGTCTTCTTTGTGTATAGTCAGCCCTACATTAAAAGTTTCCATGATAAATTTGTTACCAAAAACATGATCCAAATGACTGTGTGTACTGATTATTCCTTTTACTTTTAATTCCTTTTCTTCGATTAGCTGTTTGAAGGCTTGTTTCTCTGCCGGAGTATAACATCCCGCATCGATGATTAGGGCTTCTTTGGTTTCGTCGTAAACTAAAAAAGTGTTTTCTTGAAAGGGGTTAAAAGTATGCTGTTCTATGGTAATCATTGGGTGATTGCTTTTTGATAAGCACAAAGGTACGGGAAAAACATTTTTTACAGTAAGGGCTATGTGAAATTATTTTCGTTGAGAGGGGAACGCCCAAATGATTCAAACCAAAAAATATCGTATCTAAATCAAATTCATAAAAAATACTTTACATTTGTTGGTATAATATCATTTAAACCTTAAAAAGGTATAACTAAAATTCTTCATTTTGAAAATAAACCATAAAAGAGCAAGAGAGTTTGGTAGCTTGGAATTGCTGGCTAAACAAGCTGTAGAAGGCTTTATTACCGGGTTACACAAAAGCCCGTACCATGGTTTTAGTGTTGAATTTGCCGAACATCGGATTTACAACAAAGGAGAGTCAACCAAGCATATCGATTGGAAATTGTACGGAAGAACAGAGCGTTTGTACGTAAAACGATACGAAGAGGAAACCAACTTGAGGTGTCAAATTGTTATTGATACGTCTTCGTCGATGTATTTTCCGGCACAAAAATACAACAAAATAGAATTTTCGATTGATGCCGCTGCCGCTATTATTTATATGCTCAGAAAACAAAGGGACGCCGTTGGGCTTTCGCTTTTTGACGAACAAACACATTTGCATACGCCTGCCAAATCAAACTCTACACATCAACGGTTTTTGTTTAACGAGTTGGAAAAAAAATGGCATAATTACGATAAAAACCAAATCAAAACGACAAACCTCACCGATACGTTGCATCAGGTAGCGGAACTCACCCACAAGCGTTCACTAATTGTGTTGTTTACCGATGTTTTTGATACTCAACATAACAGCGACGAACTTTTTGCCGCTCTTCAGCACCTTAAATACAGAAAACACGAAGTAATTATTTTTCAAACCGTAGATAAGGACAAGGAAGAACTACTCAACTACGACAATTCGCCCTACACTTTTGTGGATATGGAAAGTGGGGAAAGTATAAAGCTCAACCCTTATCAAGTAAAAGATGAGTACCGACAATTATTTGATAAAAAACAACAGGAAATCAAGCTGAAATGTGCCCAATATCACATAGATTATACCTTTGTGGATATTAACGAAGGCTTCGATGCGGTTTTGCTGAAATACCTGATGAAGCGAAAGAAAATGAATTAACTCCTCCCTCTTTTAGTGCTTAATAAACCATTTCCTCCAAAACGGTTCGGATGACTTATTTTTCTTCATTCGTTTAGCCTGTTTTTTACTTTTTTTCATCCTTTTCCGCGTTTCTTTGCTTTGGATTTTCATATGATGTTTAATCAGTTCTTTTTCAGCCTTTTTCTCGTTCTTTTCCCGTTCTTTTTTCTTCTTTTCGTGAAATTTATTACGCGGTTCTTTTGAAGGAGCTTCCTGACCAAAAGCCATATTGCTCGA
>JALTUD010000161.1 GCA_027047735.1 Flavobacteriales bacterium
ATTACTCACAAGTCGCTTTGGCAGCACTTCTAAACTTGAGGGAAATTATTTACAACAACTGTATTGATATTTCTTTAGCTAATTAGGGCGTTCCCTACCAACAAAAAAAAACGGCATTCTCAATGTAATGAGAATGCCGTTTTTTTTGTTGGCAGGTCGGGCTATCCGCTATATCTTTTGGGTTGCAACAGCAAGCAACCCAAAAGGATGCCGCTTCTATCCCTAACGCAAATCAACTTTACAACGTATAACCAATTGTTACAGAAAATGTTCTGCCTCGTTGATAAATATCATAAATCTGTTTTTTTGATTTATACGATTCGTAGTAACGGATAATTTTGCTATTCAATAAATTTCTTGCCGTAAAACTTGCTTTCCATTTACCACCTTTACCAAATGTTTTACTTGCTTTAAAATTCAAACTGTGGAACGGATTGGTATAAACATCCGGTAGAGCACCAATTCCCAATACCGATAAGGTTTTTCCTTGCACATTGTAACTCAAATTCACGTCTAAACCTAAAGAATCGTTAGAAAAAGAGGTAAAAGCATTTACAATATAAGGCGACTGACCGTAAAGCGGTCTGTAATTCGCTATCTTCTCCCCTACTCTTGCGTTTGCTTCTCTGATTTGTTTTTCCGTTTTATCCTCTTCGCTGATATACACTTTATTCATATCCACTCGCGACTGAATGTACGTGTAATTTGCACCAACATATAATTTCAAATGGTCATCTTCTTTAAAACCTAAACGTTTTCTTGCTTCCAACTCAAAGCCGTAAACATCAGCTTGTCCCGAGTTAATCGGTTTAATGTTATTCGGTGCGGTTGAAAAAGAAACTACTTCAATCGGATTAATGAATTTTTTGTAAAATACCGAAGCGGAAAGCACTTCTGTTCTTCCGTAAAAATACTCCCAACGAGCATCCGCATTATGAATTAAGGTCTGCTTCAAATTAATATTTCCGTTAAACGTTCTCCCCTGAATCGGGTCGTATATTTGAGCTATTGATTTTTCTTTGAAAGAAGGTCTTGCAAGCGTTTGCGTATAAGAACCTCTTAAATTCATAATATTAAACGCCGAATCTTTTAATACATAAACGAAGTTTACAGCCGGTAAAACATTGGTATTATCCAAAACAACCGTGTCGTTATACACAACAGAACCATCGTTATTTTGACCTGTATATTTATTGGTTACTTTTTCTATTCTTGCACCATACACGGTTTTAAAGCGTTCTGATATTGGAAATTCGTTCATTACATATCCTGCCAAAACCATTTGCGTAGCATCGTACGAATTGGATAATTGTCTGTTCCCGGAAACATACGTTCCTTTATCGGTCTGCGGTGTCCAAATATTTTCATCTTGAAAAAACCAATTCGGGTCGTTAGGAATATTGGTTATGTTTTCTACATCGAAAAGAAAATCGTAAATTCTATATTTTCTCGACTTAAAGTTTTCTGCCCAACCAAATTTAAGTTGTGATTTTAAATCGTTTTTTACTTTAAATTCATATTCAAAATCCATTCTTGAGTTGACGTTATACTCGTCTAATTTTCTGTAAATTCTTCTTATCTCACTTCCTACACTGGCATTTAAACCGTAAACATAACCACTGTCGGTTGCAATACGTTCCAACACCGTGCTTCTAATATCCGGATTTTGAATTTTGGAAAGTGATGGGGCGAAAATCCAACGCACTTGCCACTTCTTATTTAAGGTATGTTTACCGGTAAGGTTTAAGTTACTAATCGAACGCTGAGTGTATTGCAAACTTTGTTTTACCAACGTAGCCGGATTTTCTTCGATATTTTCCTGAATCAAAGATGCAGCTCTACTTTCTCCGTTTTGCGTATGAAATAAATTCAGTGCTATTTTATGTTTTTTATTAATCTTTATCGACTGCCCTAATAAAGCAGACCATAAAACATTTTGCACGCCCAATTGTCCTGAGGATTTTCTATCTGCATAGAGTTCCGTTAGCGTTGTATCCGGTTCTTTACGATAAACATTGTACTGCACATTGTCGTAATATTGATACGTATTTCTGTAATTTAAAAAGAAATTGTATCCGTAATCAATTTTCTTTTCATCAAAATTATATTGGTTTCCAAAACCAATTGAAAAATTTTGATTCGGTGCATTTTTAGTTTTCTCAACAGCCATAATTGGTGAAAAAGATTTTGTCAAAGTTGTTAACCTCGAATCTCCTACTGCGGGATCAACAATTGGCTTATTGCCATCGAAAGGCATTTTTCTTGTTCCATCATCAATCCCCAAGGCATCTAATTTACCTCCTTTGTAAGAGATATAATTCGGGTTAAAGGTGGTTACGGTATTGTATCCTAATCCTGCAGAAAAAGAGAATAATTTTTGAGAAGGGAAATCTTTTGTTTGAATATTAACCAAGCCACCGGTAAAATCTCCGGGCAAGTTAGGTTGAAAGGTTTTATAAACCGTAATATTGTCAATTAATTTTGTTGGAAAAATATCTAACTGAACAGTATTTCTATCAGGATCTAATCCCGGTATCGACATGTTGTTCAAAATGGTTTTTGTGTAGCGGTCTCCCAAACCTCTTACATAGACATATTTTCCATCCATCACGGAAACACCTGTTACACGTCTGATAACCTGACCGGCATTGTTATCTCCTGTTTTTTTCATTTGTTCGGAAGATGTTCCATCAATCATATTGGTAGAATTCATCTTTTCTCTATCGAAAGCCGCCATTGTTTTTGCCGCTTTCTTCTCTCCTACAATTTCCACTTCGTTCATCATTTGAGCGTCTTCCGACATTGCAATATTTTTTTCGTAGGTTTTTCCCCCCTCTACATCTATGTGAACAATTTTATCGGCGTAGGAAACAAAAGAAAATACAATATCGTAGCTTCCTGCATCTAATTTTAAGGTGTAGTTTCCTTCAAAATCGGTTGATGTTCCTTTGGTTACGTCGGTTTTAACATAAACGTTTACAAATGGTAATTCTTCTCCTGTTTTCAGGTCGGTTACTTTTCCTCTTATGATTGCTTTTTGTGCAAACGTAAATAATACAAGAGCTGTTAAAATTAATGTTAAGGTGTATTTGTTCATGATATTTATTAAAAATAGATTGAGTAGCAATATTTAGGTTAGGGATTTATATATTTTCATCGTCTAAGAAAACTAAACTCCGTTTTCTTTGCACCCACCTGTCTCGCGTTAGGGATAGAACGGCATGTTTGAACTCCTTTTGTGTTGTTGCATATATGCAACACAAAAGAGTGAGTAGTGATAGCCCGACCCAAATGACAAAAAGCACGTATCCCGACAGGGTATGTGCTTTTTATCTTTTGGGGAACGCCCATAGTTTTATTATAATTTATTGTGTGATGCTAACCAAGTCCAACTAAAGCTCGATAAATTTGCTCCGGAAATACTTTTTGTTGGAGACACTGTGACTCCTGAAGATGTTAAAATATTTAGTGCTGTTTGTTTGGCACTTGCTGTACAAATATCATTTGAACTTACTACGTACGATTTAGTATATACATCTAATAGTGAAGAAATGGTTGCTGATGATATTATTTCGGAATTATTAATAAGTAGAGTCGGATTAGCCGAAGATAAGTGCGAATAAGCATCTTCTTTATCTGTACAAGAAGTTGTATCGGAATAAGAAGCTCTTATTTTCACAACCATATTGTAGCCTTCCCAAGTTACGTTATTTAATGTTCCTTGTGCTTTTGATTTAAAATCAGAACCGCTTCCCCGTCCATCTTCTGATTTTATAGTTCCATTTTCTAACGTAAACATCCCTGCTATATTTGTTGTTCCTTCCGGCCCGTCTATTTCAAGACCTTCGTCAGTTGAACCTCCGTGTACGACAGCGAAATTATTTATAGTTCCTGCATAATTCATATCAATATCAATTCCGTCGTCCCCTTGATAACCTACAACTAAATTAGTAATATTAACAGTTCCTCCAAAAAACTCTACGCCATCATCCAAGGTTGCTAAAATTTCTATATTGGAAATACTTGTTCCCGAACCAACACCTCCTAATGTTAGTCCGTTGATTTCGTTTCCTGCTCCGATTAATGCTCCTCCGTGACGTATTGAGATATAATTTAAGACTCCTGAATTATCATTTGGATTATTTCCTCCAAACGCTCCGTACGTCTCCGTGGCAGGAATCCCTTCTATTTGTGTTTCTGTATCTCCGTTACCTGCTGATATCGGGGCATTACCAAGGATGATAAGACCTCCCCATTTTGAATTATCTGTAACATCTAGATTAGTTCCGGAAAGCTTCCCTAATTCTATATTATCTAAAACCGATGTAAAAATAATAGGTTGTGAACTGGTTCCTTCAGCCATTATTTTAGCTCCTTTAGCAATCACTAATGCAGAGGCATTTGCTCCTGAACCTTCTTGTCCTTTTATAATTGTTCCGGCTTGAATAGTTAACGTTGCTCCATTTTCAACGACAACCTTACCTTTTAATTCATATATTTTTGTATTTACCCAAGTTGTATTTTGTGTAATTCTACCTTGTACAACCTCATTATCTGTTGTACTTGAAGGATATATACACGAATTATCATTCTTCTTTGCTTTAGAATCATAATTTGAAGCATCTGGATCGGTGCAACCTTTCTTTTTACAAGATGTCATTGGTAATACTGTTAAACTCAAAAGAGCAATCCCTAACGTTGTAGTTTTCATAGTTATTAATTTAAATAATTATTACACTACAAAATTGCTCTATTTGTTTTACCTCATCTTTAGCCGAATATTAAGTTTTTGTTTTGTTTTTAATCCAAAAATTTAACATTAAGAAAACATTGATTATGTTTTTTTCTTTTTCTTCTTTGCTGCCGGAAACAGTATATTATTCAGAATAAGACGATAACCCGGTGAATTGGGGTGTAAATTTAAGTCTGTCGGCGGGTCATTAACATAATGACGATAATCTTCGGGGTCGTGTCCCCCGTAAAAGGTCCATTGTCCTTTTCCCAGCTCTCCATGTATGTACCGAGCAGTCCCCAAAGCTTTGTTTTCACCCATAATCAATACATTTGACTTGATTTTGTCTTTATAAAAATCGGTAGTCTGCCCCATAAAACCGTTAATAATAGTCGTGTGATTCTGACACAAAATTGTTGGTATAATATCCCATTTTGCCGAAAAATCAAACAAAGTGAACTTGTCTTGAGCTTCGGGAATACGATGCTCTTTGGTGGCGTCTATATCGGAAAATTCGTACTCCAAAGGATTGGTTACCAATTTAAAATCTTTAAAAGCCAACGTTTGTGTATAATCCAACTTACTGTTGGCGGCAGGGTCTTGCGGATCGCCGTCGTACATATAATCGCAAATATCCACACCTTGTGCCGCTAATGCTATATCATAGGTATCCGTACCCGAACACATCGTAAAAAGAAAACCGCCTCCCACTGTAAATTCTTGAATTTTCTTCGCTACACCCAATTTCAGTTGACTAACTTTATCAAACCCCAAAGCTTTTGCTCTGGCTTCGGTTTCCCGTTGACGCTTTTGATACCAAGCTGCATTTCTGTAATTTCTGTAAAATTTTCCGTATTGTCCCGTAAAGTCTTCGTGATGCAGGTGTAACCAATCATACTCCGGTAACTTACCTTCTATAACCTCTGTGTCATACAGCTTGTCATACGGTATTTCGGCATAGGTCAACACCATCGTAACGGCATCGTCCCACGGCTGTTTACCCTTGGGTGTATAGACTGCAATTTTGGGTGCTTTATGCAGTTTTACGACTTCTTGATTGACTTCGGGGTCTCCGATTTGTTGTCGGATTTGTGCGGCTTGTACATCGGCTATAATTTCATACGAAACACCCCGAATGACACATTCTTCCTCTATTTCTTTGTGATAAGGAATTAGAAAACTACCTCCACGGTAATTCAACAACCATTCAACTTCTATATCATTTTGCAATACCCAATAGGCAATACCATAAGCCTTTAAATGATTTTTCTGGCTGGTTTCATCCATTGGAATCAAGATATAACTCGCCTGTACCAGAACTACGGTTAGTAAAAAGAATGTTATGGACAATATTTTTTTCATAAGCATAAAGATAGAGATTATATTTCTATCCCGTTTAAGAACATCAATAATTTCGCCAATTGAAAATTTTCACCTGACAAAATCAAACGATTTAACATTTATTATATATTATAATACGCACTTAAAAAAAACGGCTGTCAATAAATTGACAGCCGTTTTATAAAACTTAGTATTTATACCTTTTTAAACGTTGAAATGGTATTACTGCTTGATTAATGAGCAACTACAATTTTTTTCATTGTACTTCCGTTTCTTCCGGTAACTCGTACCAAGTAAACTCCATTGCTCCAATCTGTCGTTTCTACTGGAAGAACACTTTGATTTATATATTCGTTGAATACTTGCTCTCCTGACATATTTAAAACAGTAACATAAGTATTTTCAACGTTATTTAAGTAAAACTTATCCGAAGCCGGATTCGGGTAAACGGTAAATTCATCATCGTTCTCTAAAGTAGGAACATATACATCTCCTCCGGTGAATTTAACATCGTCAACCAACAACACCGAACCAACATTTCCTCCGCCAAAAAATGTAACTTGAGCAGAATCGGGTGCTTGCGTTAAATTCAAACTAATCGTTTCCGTTTGCCAACTTCCACTTGTTGAATATAAATAGTTAAATGTATTTACCAAAGGTAAAGCCACACCATTTTTCCATATTTTCAAAAAGAATCCTGCCGTATCTATACCGGAAGGAGTAAATTTATATTCAAATGAAAAACCTGTTGCCTGAGCCGTAAACGGAATACCTCCAACGAATGCACTATTCGGGTCTATATCATTAAAATCATAAATACCGTTTGTTACAATCGGGAAAAGTCCGGTAGCATCTAGACTTGCGGTTTTTACTATTTTCAATGAACTATTTCCTTCTGGAGCATCCGTTGATTTTGATACATAGGTACTACCGTCATAGGCATAAAGCATATTTGAAAAAGACCACCAATCTTGAGGATGTTCTATGGTTTCTTGATACGTATTTTCAAAACTATGGTTAGGTATTGGCGTGGTAGCCGTTCCTGAATTTTCAAAATAAATATTATCTATCTCAATCCAAGAACCTTCTTCAATCACACTCGGAATATCAAAATGGGAACTTGTAAACCCAATAAAAACAGAATCGGGTGTCATTATACTTGTATTAGGCAAAGCAACATCAAAAGCTGTCCACGTCGAATTTGCTCCTATGATAGGTTGTACTCCTGCACTAAAAACTGTCCCATTCAATGACAATTCAACCACTACAAAAGCTGTATCGGCGTTTAAAACATTGCTTTTATACCACCCCTTTAAATTAGTAACGTGGTCATTATACGGAAACTTTTGAAAGGTATCATTAACAACTGCATTTTTCACGGCATAACCAATTACCGTATCATTGTTAAAAACCATGGTTTCCAAATGTAAGGCATAATTACCATCTTGAGCTCCTGTTACTTGATAGCTATTAGAAACTTCCATACCAATTCTCATTAACTCTTGACCCGAAGTCGTCCATTCAACCAAAGAATCCTTAACCACTTTATTTTC
>JALTUD010000162.1 GCA_027047735.1 Flavobacteriales bacterium
CCTCCTGGTGCACGTGCTCGTGTGGCTTTATCCGGATTGACTTTGGCGGAATATTTCCGTGATGGTGATGGAGAAGGGCAAGGAAAGGATATTCTATTCTTTATTGATAATATCTTTAGATTTACTCAAGCTGGTTCTGAGGTGTCTGCACTTTTAGGGCGTATGCCTTCGGCAGTTGGGTATCAGCCTACATTGGCTTCAGAGATGGGAGCGATGCAAGAGCGTATTACATCAACAAAAAGAGGTTCGATTACTTCGGTACAAGCTGTTTATGTACCTGCAGATGATTTAACGGATCCTGCTCCAGCGGCAACTTTTGCTCACTTGGATGCAACTACGGTACTTTCTCGTAAAATTGCTGAGTTAGGTATTTATCCTGCGGTAGATCCTTTGGATTCTACATCAAGAATTTTAACACCACAAATATTAGGTGATGATCATTATAATACAGCTCAGGCGGTAAAAGAAACGTTACAATCGTACAAAGAATTGCAAGATATTATTGCTATCTTAGGTATGGATGAACTTTCTGAGGAGGATAAACTTATCGTTCACAGAGCAAGAAGAATTCAACGTTTCTTATCTCAACCTTTCCACGTGGCAGAGCAGTTTACCGGATTAGCGGGTGTTTTAGTTTCTATTGAGGATACCATCAAAGGATTTAAAATGATTATGAATGGTGAAGTAGATAAATATCCTGAAGCTGCATTTAACTTGAAAGGAACTATCGAGGAAGTGATAGAAGCGGGTGAAAAAATGTTAGCGGAAACAGTTTAATTCTAAAAAAGACTAGAATGGATATTGAAATTATAACACCTGATGAAAACCTTTTTAAAGGGGAAACGGATAAAGTGATTATTCCTGCAGCTTCCGGTTTGATGGGTATATTAAAAGATCATGCTCCGCTTATTACTGTTCTAAAATCCGGTGATATTGTGGTATCCTCGGCAAAAGGTGAACAGACCTTTACTGTTAAAGGTGGGGTAGTGGAAGTTTTAAATAATAAAATAATTGTGTTGGCGGAGTAGTCGAATACAATTTAACGTAATAAAAAAAGCCTATTGATTTATCAATAGGCTTTTTTTTGTGGTAAGAAGTGTTATTTTGTATAGTTAGATAATTTAAAAAGTATAGGAATAGTGTATTTAACATCTACAGGTCTATTGTGTTGTTTGCCCGGTTTCCATTTAGGCATATTTTTAATGATTCTAATCGCTTCATCTCCTAGAGATTTATCTATCTTGTTTAAAACTCTTGGGTTGATTATTTCTCCTTCTTTGGTTATCGTAATAGAAACAAATACTCTTCCTTGAGAGTTGTTTTTTATCGCATCTTCAGGATAGTTAATAGATTTTTTTATATAGAGCATCAAATTTTTTACCCCACCCGGGAATTGAGGTTGTTGTTCATATTGAGTATTTTTAGGTAGTTTATTTCCGTTCTCATCAAAAAAGGTAAATTTCTTCATTTCTCCATTTTGATAGTATTCTTTGGAACATAAAGAGCCTTTATTATACCAAAATACTGTTCCGTTTAATTGTCCATTTATATATTCTCCTTTTTTATAAATTTCTCCTGTTTCTTCCCAAAAAGTCCAGTCACCATTTTTCTTATTGTTTATGTATAAACCTTCGGATTGTTTTCGACCATTTTTGTGGAAGAAGGTAAAATAGCCCTCTTTTGTTTTATATTCATTGGTTTTATAAGTTCCTATCATCTGTAACTCACCGGAAGTGTAATAATGATGAGCCATCCATTTACCATTTTCATTAAACCTTTTACTAACGAATTCGGCTTTATCTTTTGTTACTTCTTTTTCGTTAGCATCTATATAAATAGTAATGGTATCTATTTGAGAATATATAAAGTTTGTTAATAACGAAAGGATGATAATGGAGAATATTTTACTCATTTAATTTTTAGTTGTTTGGACTCATCTAGTGAGAAGTATTTGTCTCAAGATTTTTCACAAGTTCTTACTATATGTTGTGTAGTAATTGAATTTTAAAATCCAACAGAAAACCCCACTCTATAAATAATAGGTAATCCATTAGGTCCTCTGAAAATGTAATTATATCGATACGGAGAGTTGGGGTCGTCTATTAAATCGTAGAGTAAAAATATTTGGGCTTTAATATTCTGTGAAATAGTAGCTGTATATGCTCCTCCAACCATTAAAACATTTGCCCATACTCTTTTACCGTAATCCGAACTTATTGGATTTATATTTTGGACATTCAATCGCTCGTATTCAACTGTTCCTAGTAGGGAAG
>JALTUD010000163.1 GCA_027047735.1 Flavobacteriales bacterium
TTCGAGAATAAAGATAGTTTCGAAGATATAATGAGTTCCATTTCGTATAGTAAATACAAAGATTAAAGATAAATCCCTCACAGGTTCTCTCTCTCCACACCCAAAATAGAAAAAGCCGTCCCTTATAAGGGAAACTACTGACATACAGATAATTATCAGACGAAGACAGTTACACCTTAAAACAACCAAAAGGAATTTCACTCCCAACCCCACAGGAAAAGTTGTATTCACTACACTTTTAGTCGTTCCTCCCTCTCGTTTCTTTCATCGGTAGCTTTTTTTTAGTTTGTTTAATGCCTACGGCAGTAATGGGAAGTTGTTTAATGTTAAGCTATAAGTAAAATCAATTCTTTTTTGAAGTCAAAATCAGAAGGTAATTTGATTATACCGGTTAAACTTTCAACAAGAGGTGTAATAGATTTTTTAACTTCGGTATCATTTTCCCTAGTCAAACTATCAAGATAAGCCTCAATCACTTTTGATAAACTAATTTTTTGATTTTTGACATAGCTTTTTGCTCTTTCTATTACTTTGTCATCTATTCTTAATGTCAATTTTGTTTTCATAACAACTTTTACGTATAAAATAATAGATGATATACGTCAAATCAAAATATTTACGCAGATTTATTAAACCTTAAATCACTTTCTTTCATCTCATTTCAAAATTCAAATGGTATTGTAACAAGCCCCCCTTCCCCGTGTTCTTCCGAGGAAAAAACTCCTTGTTAAAAAATAACCCCGGCAAACCGCTGTCAAAAAATAAAAATTAGCTTATATTTGTCTTCTGATGGCAGAAGAAACATTCATAGTATCGGCAAGAAAATACAGACCTTCCACTTGGGAGTCGGTTGTTGGACAAAAGAATATTACAGACACATTACAACACGCAATAGATACGGGACACTTGGCTCCTGCTTATCTTTTTTGTGGTCCTCGTGGTGTAGGTAAGACGACTTGTGCCCGAATTTTTGCCAAAACCATCAATCAACAAGGCGGTGGAAGTGAAGACGAAGACTTTTCTTTCAATATTTTTGAGTTGGATGCGGCTTCCAACAACTCGGTAGATGACATTCGTTCCATTACCGACCAAGTAAGAATCCCGCCTCAAGTCGGCAAATACAAAGTCTATATTATAGATGAGGTGCATATGCTTTCACAAGCCGCTTTTAATGCATTCTTAAAAACGTTGGAAGAACCACCTCCGCACGCTATATTTATTTTGGCAACAACGGAAAAACATAAAATCATTCCGACTATATTATCCCGTTGTCAAGTTTATGATTTTAACCGAATTAAAATTTCGGACATCGTCAATCACTTAAAGTGGATTTCAGAAAAAGAAGGGATTACCGCAGACGAAACAGCTTTACAAGTCATTGCAGAAAAAGCAGATGGAGCTTTAAGAGATGCCTTGTCTATATTTGACCAAATTGTCAGCTATTGCGACAAGAACATTACCTACGAAGCCGTTATCAAGAACTTAAACATTCTTGATTATGAGTATTACTTCAAAATTACAGACGCTTGTTTAAACAATAACGTACACGAAGCCCTCCTGATTTTCGATGATATTTTGGACAACGGTTTTGACGGACATAATTTTATCGTCGGATTGGGTGGTCATTTTAGAAATTTACTGGTTTGTAAAGACCAAACAACCCTAAAATTGCTGGAAGTAAGCAATGCCATAAAGAAAAAATACCAAGAACAAACACAAAAAGCATCCGCTCACTTTTTGGTTGATGCTCTTAAAATAACCGGAGAAACCGACGTCAATTACAAAGTAGCCAAGAACAAACGACTACACGTTGAATTAGCTCTGATGAAATTAAGCTCTCTAACTTCCATAGAGGGACAAAAAAAAAAGTAAGTCATTTGAGTTAATCCCTCCTCCTGTTTTTGATAAAAAACCTCCCGCACCTTCAAGTTCGGCAACGGTAAGTCCCAAACACAGCGGACAACCGGTTCAATCTTCCGTAACCACTCAGCCAACAGAAGATAAACCCAAAAAGAAACCGTTAAAAGTAGCAGGATTTAATCAGTTCAAAAGAAAAAGTTCGCTTTCTATTAATGCTAATGCACAAAAAAATAGCAATGAAAATAATGATAAAAATACGGAAGCTGAAGATTTTAGTAATAAGCCACGTACACCTTTCACTTTAGAACAATTAATCGGGAAATGGAAATCCTACGCCTACAAAGTTCAAAAAGAAAAACGTATCGGAATGTACGCAACACTCACCAAAAGACAACCCGAAT
>JALTUD010000164.1 GCA_027047735.1 Flavobacteriales bacterium
TTTGAGCATAATTGGTAATAAAATTAGCCGCCATTAAATTATGATAAACCATTCCTTTACACATATCGGTAATTGTACTTTGAGCCGGCCAAAAACTACTGCCTACTTCAGGCGTCATTGCTAAAATTTTATTGTGTGTACTTGTTTCTCCATACATCCAATCATCAGAATCACCTGCAGCGGGATATAAAGTAGATGAAATTTCATTGGTGTAACCGTTTTGTTCTACCATTACTCCACTTATTGCCTCATATAAGGCATTGTCGGGTGTAGGTTGATTTGAAGCATATCCAAAAGGAAAAAGCAACAACTGACTATAAGTATGGCTATTTAAGGCAATCTTAAAGTTGTGTTGTTCGCAAAACCATTTCATTGCTTGTGTTTCTACTTCGGAAAAGGGAGCTGTACCGAGGTAAACATCACTGTTTGTGTTTGTACTCGTTCCCGCTCCTCCCCATTGATGTCCGTAATTTCGGTTTAAATCGACTCCGTAAGTTCCATCTCCGTTGTCTTTTCTATTTTTTCGCCACATACCTCCACCACTTGGATTAGTTGTTTCGTTATAAATATATCCATCAGGATTTACGCAGGGGACAAAATACATTTCCGTATTATCTAATAGAGCTTTTACCTCATCATTTGTATTGTAGTTTTCCAACAAATACCACATATAGAAAATTACCTGTTGCAACGACCCCGGTTCACGAGCATGATGTAGTGCTGTGTATAAAATTTCAGGCTCGGGTTCATCTGTATTGGGGTTATCTGACATACGCACCCAATAAACAGGTCTGTTTTCTTCTGTCAAAAAACCACTTATGGGAGCTTTTACAGTTATTAAATTAGGATAAAGGCTCTGCATCTCTGCTAATTCCTGCAACATTTCATTGTAAGTGAGAAAACCTCCCATTGAACCGCCATTGTAATGTGAAGGCACAGCCGGACTGAGTTGATTAGCTCCTAAACAAGATTGATTTTTATTTCCGCTCTTTGTGGTTGCGTTTTGATTTTTATAGTACTCTTGAACGTCCTTGATAACGATATCGTACTTTAAGCCTAAACCTTTTACTATTTTAAGTTCATTATCAGAAAAATCCGACTCAATAAACACTCCTTTTTTTAGCTTTACATGATCAATTGCAACCCCTTGATTGGCTAATAGCAATAAATCTTTGGGGCTATTATAATAAATCTTTGCTCTATGATATTTTTGATTTTGAGCAATTAGGGTTACAGATAAGATTGTAAGCAGTACTACATATAAATATTTCATAATTAATATATTTTTCAGAAAAAAGTTAAAGCACCAACTTATATCCTACCCCTTTAATGGTAGCTATAAAATCATCGCCTATTTTCTCTCTTAATTTTCGGATATGAACGTCAATGGTTCGTTCTCCGACAATGGTATCATCACCCCAAACGTCCTTAAATATTTTATCTCGAGTAAAGACATAACCGGGCTTAGACAACAGTAATTTTAACAACTGAAATTCCTTTTTGGGTAATATAATTTCGTTTCCATCTAACAATGCTAAATACCGGTCTTCATCTATTGATAATCGTTCTACATTTTTTTGTGTGGAGATTTGTTGATGCGTTCTACGCAAAAGTGCCTTTACTTTGCTGACCAAAACACGTGGTTTAATCGGTTTGGTAATATAGTCATCCGCTCCTGCTTCAAACCCTGCTATTTGAGAATAATCTTCTCCTCTGGCGGTTAAAAACGCGATAATTGTATGAGCTAAATTTGGTATTTTCCGTAATTCTATGCAGGTTTCTATACCGTCCATTTCAGGCATCATTACATCTAATATAACCAAATCGGGAATAAAAGTTTTTGCTTTTTCAATAGCATCGCGACCATTGTACGTGGTTTCAACCGTAAACCCTTCTCTTTCTAAGTTATACTTTATCAGTTCCAAAATATCGGCTTCATCATCAACCAATAAAATTTTCTTTTCCATAGTTTTTATCTGTACCCCTAATAAATAAGTGTTTGATTTTTCGTAAAGTTATAAAATAATAAACAGAATTTTAGATTTTTTATGACGAAGTGTAGTTATTCCCTTATTGTAAACTGAATTGCGTTAGGGATCGTATCCCTGACGTGTATAAAAAGAGCACCATAAATGTTTTTATTTCCTTTATACTTCTTCAAAAAATATTTCCATAGCGGGTGCTATGCAAAGATTTTTTTCATCGTCTAAAGAAACTAAAACTCATTTTCTTATCGCTCTTTTTACACACGTTAGGG
>JALTUD010000165.1:0-623 GCA_027047735.1 Flavobacteriales bacterium
CTTATAACGGACAAGTATATAAGGCGTTTATTGCCAAACTAAAGAAACTTTTAATTTTAATTTATAGATATGAAAACAACAGATTTAAGAGTGGGAAATTTAATAAAAAGTGGAAACGGTATTTACAAGATTTTTGCATTGTCTATTCCACAAATATTGGCAATACAAGATTATAGGGAAACGATTGATAGCCAGAAAAAGGTTTTTGAAACAGGAAATACCATAATAAAACCAATTCCATTAACCGAAGAATGGTTAAAGAAGTTTGGATTTGAATATATTAATAATTTATGGGTTAATGGCACAATTGGTATTTCGCTAAATAATATAAGCGGCCAAGTCTACAATAGAATATTAGTTAACAAGAAGAATAATATTTATGCTGATTGGTGTTCGTTACAAACAATTTATTTTGTCCATCAATTACAGAATTTATATTTTGGTTTAAACAGAAAAGAATTGAAAGAAGCTAAACCTTCTAAATCTTCAAATGGCAATAAATGACTTATATACAGTGGTTGTGTGCAGTAAGCCACAGACGGGTAGGCGGCGGCGTTATAAGCGTAGAGAGTTGCCGCCATCGGTGGGGTGGCTTATTGAATGCAACGGACAAGTATATGGTT
>JALTUD010000165.1:633-1666 GCA_027047735.1 Flavobacteriales bacterium
CTTCGATAGGGTGCGGCATGGTTTTATAACGGATTAGTATATGATTTGTTTTTATGCTTTCACTAAAAAAACTTAAAAATTATGGAGATAAATAAGATTTACAACGAAAACTGTCTGGACACAATGAAACGTATGCCGGATAACTTTATTGATTTAACGGTAACCTCTCCTCCTTACGATAACTTACGAGATTACAACGGATATTCTTTTGACTTTGAAAGTATAGCAAAGGAATTGTATAGAGTTACAAAACAGGGTGGCGTTGTCGTTTGGGTCGTGAATGATAGTGTTGTTAATAAAAGTGAGACATTGACAAGTTTTAGACAGGCGTTATTCTTTAAAGAAATTGGATTTAATGTTCACGATACTATGATTTATGAAAAAAACGGCTCGGCACTACCGGATAACACAAGATATTTACAAACGTTTGAATATATGTTTGTTATTTCAAAGGGGTCGCCTAAAACCGTTAATTTTATAGAAGATAGAAAAAATAGATTTCCAACGAGGTGGGGAGGCGGTAGAAAAGTAAGGGAAAAGAATGGTAAATTCACAGACAGGGGAAAATATGAGGGGAAAGAATTTGGAAGAAGATTCAATATATGGCGTTATAATACTGGTTTCGGATATACAACAAAAGACGAAATTTCTTTTAATCATCCAGCTATCTTCCCGGAAAAACTTGCAAGAGACCACATTTATAGCTGGAGCAATGAGGGAGATTTAGTTTATGACCCATTTATGGGAAGCGGGACAACGGCAAAAATGGCGCACTTATTAAAACGTAACTGGATTGGAAGTGAAATATCAAAAGAATACGTTGAATTGGCTTATAAAAGATTAGACCCGTACTTGAAACAATTAACAATCTTCTAAAACTTCTAAAATGACCAAAAGCATAAAAATAAATTATATACTTAGTTATGCGGAGTAACCAGCAGAAGCGCGGGAGTGCCGGTTTACCGACATCCAAACTTCGGCACTTCGAGAGGGCTGGTTATTACGCTATAACGAATGGGGCTATGATTAGTAA
>JALTUD010000165.1:1676-2249 GCA_027047735.1 Flavobacteriales bacterium
AATATATGCTATATGTGCAGTTATTAGCAGTGACCGCCAGAAGGGTAAGCCAGCCGCTATTAATACTCCGAGCTTGCGGCTGTTTGACGGGGGCGGACATTGCTTATAACGTATAGGGGCTATGATTAGTAAAAAGCGAAAACTAAAAAAACTTAATTATAAATTTAAAATATAAAATTATGAAATTGAATGTAAATTTAGGAAACGAATTAAAACACGCTAAAATTGATTTACCAAAAAGGTTGCCAGTATTTGCCAATTTTGATAATACTAAATATCTTGGAGAGGCCGTCATTAATCGTAATGGAGATAATATAACCGCCGAAATGAACATAGTAAACGAAAAAGAAATTGAAAAGATAAAAACAATATTGGAATGTGGTGTTAGCGGAGTGATTACAGGCAGAAAGGGTAAATTAATATCAGGGTTTGAGTTAAAAAGTGTTTCAATTCAATTTAGAGAAGATACTAAAGCAAAGCCAAAATTGCCATGAGCTTTTTATTAATTATAGCCATTGTTATAAACAGTGGCAGCCAGAAGCGAGGCGGCGGCATCCTACTCGGTAGCAAACA
>JALTUD010000166.1 GCA_027047735.1 Flavobacteriales bacterium
GGTCAATACTGGTTAAGTTTGGATTACTAATATAAGCTTTAAACTGGTTGTAAAAAGAAGAAGAAAAAGAGGTTGTTTTAGCATAGTTTTTTGTTTCAACAAAAATAAGTTGAGTACCATCAGAAAACTGCAAATCAAATCTACAACCAGAGGTTGCGTCTGTTAAATCATCAATACTTGCTTCAAATTTAGTCAGAGTTTTTCCGTTGAGACTTGGAGGTAAATTATTCAATATTTCTAGACCATAAGCTCCTCCCTTAAATTTAGAAGGAGTCATAAGTAACTCATCAAAATAAGCTAAAGCACCAAAATCTGGAGGTTTATTTGCATATTGAAGCATAAAATCATCAATGTAATCAATAATCTCATTAGGTGATTTAATATTATTTACAGATGGGTTTTCTAATAATGTTTTTATTCTATTTTTTAATGCAGTTGGCGTTCCATAATTAGCCAATCTTGAAGTTGTACTATTTGCTCCCCATGTTGGAAAATCAACTAATTTTGATTGAAATTGATTGAAATGTGGTTTTGCAAATAGATTATCTAACTTACCTAACCAACTAGCCCCTGCCTCAGCCAATACTTCAGCCAACTCTCCAACCAATTTAAATTCATTACCATGTTTTATAACGTATAAATTCTTAGTTGTAACACTACCATCAACACCTTTAACACTCACATTCTTTAGTCCTGTAACAATTTCAATTGGATCCAAGGAATTACTCATTGTGTTAAACCAAGTCTGAATATCCTCAACATCGTCTATTAAATTTAAAGTTTTATTTTGGTAATTTGTTGTAGAAACTACAATATCAAAAGTGTTACCAGCTTTCCATTCCACTGAAGCAAGATTCCCTATTGTAACATCTGGAAGGTTATCAATTCTAATCCCCAGTTGATTATTATCTATTATGAAGTTGCCTTTTCCTGAAGGAGCCAATAGGTTCAACTCCAATTGAGCTAGCGCATCTTTAAACTTTGACTTTAAGAAAGAAAGCTTTCCTATACTGGCAAAATTGTCCATTTTGTTAAGAGCTCCTCTTAATTTATCGACCAACTGTCTATAAGTTATGCCTAACTCTCCATTTATATTAGTCCCTTCAATAATAATATCTGGTGATGGATTTTGCCATCCCAACTCTCCAATCAGAAGTTCATCTTTATTTGCTCCTATCGGAAAATCGAAACTAACAGGGGTTTCTCCATTCATTAATTTAATTTCATTTCCGGCAATATCAACTGTCCTGAAATCTTCGGCTAGATTCAAAGATATCGATAATTTATTTTTTAAAGCTCCTAGAGCGTTTTTGCTTAGTTTAACTATCCCTGCTACTCCTCCAATTATGTCAATAGTATTTAGAACCTCTACAACTGGGGCGATTTCAGAAAGAAATGCTTGGTATTCTGTATATTCCTCAATGGTCCCATAGTTAGCCACAAACTCTTCTCCACTAACTATTGCTAAGTCAATAGAAGCAGCTGTCACAGAAACAACCTCTCCTGCTGTCCAAAATACACTAGCAGTAGTCCATGATGCTCCTCCAGAAGGAATCGTTGTTGCTGTAGCAGCCACAATCACAAATACATCTAATGCAATTCTAGCAGTTTGCATGTTGCTTATGTATGCTTCTGCGTCATCCATGTATCTAACATATAGTGCGGGGGCCCAATATATTTTTCCTGATTCCAACATATCACCATCATATCCAGGAGGAGGAGATAGCTCTAAATGAGCTGACACTGTAAATGGAATGAACTCAAATGGATCAGCGTAGAGATATTTACAATTTACGAACGAAGGATACTTCAATTTTCCATTTTCTAAAGTCATAGAATAACAATCTGAACCTATTTCATACGGTTCAACTCCAACAACAGTTCCTTCCTTAGGGTAAGCTACAATGTCAAATGATCTAAAGTCGGTATAATAGTCTCCATATAATTCGTGGAAGCAGCTGATTGAATAGTCATTGATAAAATCGTGGTCAGCGTCATCTGCATTAGGATCACAATCTCCACCCTGAGTGGAAGTATAATTATGAATAGACATAATTTCATTTTCCTCAGGTGTAAGTTGTGCTTTGGCCATTAAAGTTAGATAAGAGATGAACTCCAGTTCCAATTCCATTGATATATCTCCATTCATAGGATCATAATTATCTGGAATGTTCTCCCCGAAATAATCTAAGACTTGATCAAATTGGCTTTGTGGAGTATGTTTAAGTACTTCCACAAAGAACTCTTCTTTATCTGAATCAATAGAAGCAACCCAAGTTCCTGCCTCTTGCCATATTCGAACTCGATCATCAAACGAGAGACTGTATAAGAAGCAACCTAAATCTTCGTATTTAAAAGGAGGGGTAATTGCATCATCTAAATATGCATCAGAAAGGCTGCCAATATCAATTTCATCATAATTACTATATTCTATAAAAGTTGCTAAGTGTTCTTCTACCTTATCATTTACTTCTCTTAATTTCTTAACCACACCTGCATAGAATTCTTCTTGCGTTGCTGCACGCCATTCTGTTTTGACCGAATTATAGGAATTAATCAAATCTATTGCTTGAGGGATTGATGTTCCTGTAGAGACAGCCGGGGTCACATGTTCTTCACCTTCTTCACTGTTTGAAACAAATGAAGACAATATAACATTATACCCCGCTAGAATGTAATCAAAACAATTCTGAAGATATGGCTTCTGGTTCAGTATTTCAGCGACTTCTTTTGCTATTAAATATGCCTTGTCACAAACCGAATTTGGAACTCCCGCTTCAGAGGCTACTGCACTAATCCAAGAAAGTAGAGTATCTCCATTTTCTTCGTTGAAATTAACTTGCATATCAACGCTTTCAGAGGTAGGATAACCATAGTAGTCATAGTAATTACTTTCAATTAAAGAAACCTGCTCGACTGTTTCAAGAATTCCCGAGGAAGTTTCACCATCATTATCATTAATACCATATTGGGAAGTAAGTACAGGTAGGTTAACTAAAGAACCATTTCCTTGATAGTGATTAATAACATCACCAACAGTGCTCACCTTGGCAATTAATTGTCTGGCATTATTTGAATAACAAGTACTTCCTCTAATTACATTAAAATTTTCTCTAACTGAATACGAATTGTTGAAATATCCATTATATGTGGAGGTAAATTGAGTTGCATCTCCTTCAAGTTTATAGCCGAAGAATATACCATCTTGTATGTCAGCAATAAATTTTGAACCATTATAAGAGAACCCATATAATAATCCAAGTGGCAGCTTATAAGATTCGTATTCTGGATAATCAGTAAAATAAACAGCATTTAGTTCACTATATGGTAATGAAATTAACCTGCCTGAAACATCCCAAAAAGTTAAATAAGTATCATTGTTAATGAAAGCATAAAGTGTGTTAATGTTTCCAATTCCTGCCATTTCCGCATCCTCCTCATCATCCAAAAAGCTCAACGTAGGAGACCAATGATGTATTTTCACCCATTGGTATTTGGTTAATTTGGTTTGTTCGGTATAATCTAATAAGTTAGTGGTTGTGCCTTGTGCAGGAGTTGGAAAAGTATGATGCAAGTCAAAAGCACCGTGTCCCAATTCATGGGCAATTGTTTTGCCTAACGGATTGGCTGATAAGAAACCTAATCCTTTGCCTCTAACCATATATCCTTGCACATTACTATCGTCAAATCCGTCCACTACAAACAACAGGTAGTCTTTTTTGTCAAAATCAGGATGCGTGTCTAAATAAGCATCACGTAGGGCTCTCATTTCGTCACTGTAATGCGTCATTAAGTTTACATCTGCATTAGCTAATGTTCCACTGTTGTCTGCATCCCAAGTAGTATTAACAAAATTAGAATCGATGGTCAAGTTCCAAGTAACCAAGGCTTGCTTATAAATATTATTAACGATGTTTTCTAATTCATCTTGGTTATTGATAGAGGCTCCATTTACCGGTACAATTACCACGTTTTCAGAAATAGAATCGTAAGCACGCACATTTAATTTTCCCATTTTAGTATTCTGCCAATAGGCGTACACAGCTTCTTCTTCGGCAGTAAATTGATTTAATTGAACTTCATAAATGGTGTCGTTTAGTTTAGTGTAGCTGAGTTCTCTGCCATCTAAGCATTTGAACGAAACACTGTCCATCACAAAGTCATCGGGAGCGATAATTTTTGCCATTACAACATCTTCCCCATTGCTTAAAATAGATTTATAGGGAACGATGTAATTGCTTCCATCATCCAAAACGATAGTTTCGTAAGAATCTATCCACAATCCGTTGGCAAAGGCATCAAACCCATAGTTTTGAGAAACTGATTTTTCAAAAACAACCTGAAGTGTGCTACTGGCAGCTAAATTGTCTTCGCTTATTGTTCCACTAAATTCAGCCCAATAGGTGCCATCTTCATAAATGTAATAAGTATAGCCATCAGGAGTAACTACCGCTGCTGGCAGCGAATCGATTAGCAAGGTTTGATCGCCAAATTGTACTAATGCAGTAGAATCGTTTGGAAAAGTAATGGTATCTACACCGGGGAAAGTATAAGAATTTTGCAAACATTGGTCATTTAAATAATCGCCAACCCATTCATCCATTCCTTTACTAATTGCTTCAACCTTTCCTTCTCTAACGGCTAGATTTTCATCTACCAAAACATCCTCAAAACTTACATTTAAGTTGATTAAAGCAAATGGAATAGATATTTTTCCGGAACCTGCATAATGACCGGGCTCGGTTAATGGTGTTATACTAGTTACCATCATATCAAATTGACCGACAGTAAAAATCATTCCTTCAGTAGCATTTATATAAGGTACTATATTGGGTTGGGTTGCCGGTAAAACAGTAGTTCCACAACTGTAGTTGGGAGCAGGTTGTGTAGTAAAAACAGAAGTTTTACTCCATTCCGATTCTTCTGTTCCAACAATTCCTTTTACTCTACATTCATATTCCGTTTCGGGTTCTAAACTGTTAATTTTAGTACTAAGCCCTGATACATTAGTAGGAAACCATTCGTACTCATCGTTTCCTGTTTTTCGAGTTTCAAGAATATAACTATCAAATATACCATTACCGTCCCACCAAGCAGTTCCTTGGTGTACTCCTGTTCCTTCACTATTCAATGTTATTTGTACATCTTCTAATAAAGAACCCGCTATACTTCCATACGTAAATGTGCATACTTGACTATAACCTTGGTTTTTAAAATAATCTCTACCCGAATTATCTCTCGCTTGTACACGCCATACGTACTCCATACCAACCTGTAATTGAGGCTCTGTTATACTATAGTTGACAAAGCTTTGGTTGGTTACTTGCATAAAAATTGGTAGAGTAGAATTTACTACAATATTTGGATTTGCACCTTCCGGACGCACTTCGAACAATTCAAAAACATATTCTGTAGCATTTACTCCTGATGGAGAAGACATATTTAAAGGTGTCCAATTAAAAAGTAGCTGCTGAGGGTCGCTTACAAGAATTTCCGAACCACAAACAGGTGTATTCAAATAAGGAGGATCATACATTGAAAACCAGACGTTAGAACAAGAAGGATTTCCTAATAAGGAAGGCGTAGGTGAATTGTAATTATACACCTCTACACAGATTAAACACGGACCTTCGGGCAATACTTTTCTGTTTTCGTAATCAGCAACATTAATTCCCGTAAATACGAGGTTTTGGGTGTTTAAATAATTTGCCAATGCGGCTCCGCTTAGTTCATAAGGAACTCCGGGGGTTAGTGTAATCGGAGGTAAATTAAGGTAGGTAGGGGTTTCAATCGTGTAGCCATTTCCTTGAAGCTTGAAACGTAACTTCACATCGTAAGAAGCAACTGTCATGTCTGTAAGCGTAAGGAATACCTTCATCTGCTCATTGGCAGGATTAGAATAATCCGGTAAATAACTTGTATATGGAGGCGAAATCTGAATAAAAGTTTGTACAGGATAATTTTGTGCTTGGCTTGAAAAAGCAAGCAGTATAAAAGTTAGTATGTAAAAATATTTCTTTTTCATTCTACTATCCAATGGTATTTATCCGCATTAACTAAAAATCTTTTTTTATAATCTTCCATCATTTTCCGCATTTCGGGGAGGTATAGTTTTCTTACTTCTTTACTGATTTCCGCGTCTTTAGAAGGGGGATGCAGTTTAAAACACTGATTAATACAAAAATCGAAATCATTTTGTAAAAAACGACTCCAAATCCAATTTTTTGTAATTCCCATGGTCATAGCATAGTCTAACCTTCCTTTGGTTCCTGATTCCTTTGCTTTTCTTTCTTCTTCCAAAGCCTCAAACCAAATCATTTCACATTCTTTTGCCAATTTTTGAATTTCTTCGGTATGCCAGTTCTTTTTGTTTCCCAACTTTTTATTCCCTTTTACCAAACTTTCTATTTGCCTCATTTTTTCAAGAGCTATTTCTAAATCTTCATATCCACCTTTTTTATTTTTTACGTAATAAATAACTGTTGAAAAAGAAGTTCGTCTTTCGCTATACCTAGATGCCAATCTACTATAGTTCTTTGATAACCATTTATGTATAAATTGTTTTCTAATCTGCGTTAAAAAAGCATGCTGATTCTTTAAATACTCATTATCCAATTGTCCTTTTGTTAAATACCCTTTAACCCTTACCCCGGAAGGAGCTTTGAAATCTCTAGGAAAATTAAATGTCATTTTAGTTTCTCCACTCATATCATTATTCCGGTATAATTCTTCGGTCATGTTTTTATAAAAAACAAAAGAGCGATTAATGATTATTGTGATATCGTAGCTTAAGGCGGTTCCGATAGTTTTAACACCGTCTTTTAAATCTTGTTTCTTATTAATTACTTTTCTAATAACATTCGTTGGTGATACTTTTACATCTACAAAGCAAGCAGGAGCTATACCTCTTTGATTTTCCTCTGCGATACCCGATATATGATGATAGGTTTTACGGGTAAAACCCGGAAGTCTGTCTAAATTACTTTTATAAAATTGAATGTTAGGATCTGTACTCGCAAGTGTACTGCTTTTATAAATTTTATTAATTTCCTTTCCTAAATTATCAATTTTTGTTTCGTTCACTCTCCAAACAAAATCATGCGGCACTTGCGTTGAGTCACTTGGTGCAGAAATATACGGAAATGTAGCAATATCCTTTTTCAACTTTTGGGTAGATCCTATATTCACAAATAACAATAACCCAAACAATGTGTAAACAATCTTATCCATTAGAAACTATAATTTAAATTTGCAAAAATATTCAATTCACTAAACTTGGTTTCTGTTGAAATAGTAGGAAGCTTTTGCATCCAATTTGCGTTTAGCGATAAATTCATACGACCTTGTTTTTCGTTTTTCATTTTCATCGTGTAACTCAAAGAAATTCTATGATTATATACATTACTCGTAAGGTCTGAATTTTTATACTGTCTATTGTAAGTAGAACCCGCACTAAAATTTATTTTCTCTTTTATTTTTTTTTGAATATTTAGAGTTGGACCTATGTAAAGTGTTATTTGATCTAAAATTTCTGTTTGATTTATATTGGAGGAAAATGTGAGTCCCATTTTACTTTTTTTGAAACGAGCTGAATAGGCTAAATTACCCACCTGTACATACGAAGGAATACCTTCAACTCCGACATTGTAACCAAAAGCATTCGCGTCCTGAATGTTGCCTGTTATGTTGGTACTCTCCTGAAAATTATACAGCAATTGAATGTTTCCGCTCATGTCTTTGTCTTTCTTACCTGTTTGCATAGTAATTCCGGCAGAAGCATTTTGCGAAAGTTGATAAAAGTTTAATGTATCAGCAGGTTGATAGTAAAACGGTTCGGTTGAAGGTCGGTTTTTTGTATAAGTACTAAAATTCGAATAGGAACCATTTATTGTAAATTTTTGAACAGGTGAGTAATTCATATTTAGACTTCCGATCCAACGATTCGTTGTTGCAGATTTGTCACCAGATAAATTGTTTTTCTGAAAGCCGGCATTTACAGCTAAATTCATTTTTCCTTTCAATAATTTTAATGAAGGTGCTAATGTATAGTTTTCTAAATCATTATTAAAATAATACCCCCCCAAGGTTTTGTAGCCGGGATCAACATGTTCAAAATTAAGGGCAATACTTGCCGTTTTCAATTTATAGCTTATTGATGATTTATACGCTTGATAAAAATTAGTAGTAGAATTACCACTAATCAACGGCTTAAAAAAACTTAATGTTTGTTTACCTTCTGTAGGGTTAATGTCTAATGTGCTTTGCGTTAATCCTGATACCGCATATTCTCCTTCTAAAGAAAGGTTTTTAACCAATGTTGTTTTACCGGAAAGACTCAATACAAGATTATCTTGCGGGTGAATATCTGTACCCATAGGTATGTAACTTATCGAATTAGAATAGTCTTTTGCTTTAAAAACAATAGCACTCAATTCATATTTTTTACCTTGATAACCAGTCTTGATCCCATAACCGAATCGTTTATATGTTATTTCGTTTAAATTATTCAAAACGGGATCATATGCTATAGCTTTATTCAATCTTCCGGTCATAAGGCTGATTTTCCATTTTCCCGGCGTTAAATCAATGCCTCCCCCGGCAAAAATATGTCCGGATAAGGTGTATGGGGAGAAATTCATACTAATCTTACCCACATGAGCTTGTATCCATTTATACTTCGGATGAAAGGCAGCTTGATTATATGGTTGTGTAAATTTACCAACTCTATTTGAGTATGTATAAGAAAATGGTAATGAAATATCTAAAATAGAAACGTTAATGTTTCCCGAAGCAAACCATGTAAATGGATCTCTTCCGGCATAACTGGTTCCTGATGATGCATAAGTAATAGTATTTAGATTAAACCCTCCGCTTACTTTAATCATATCTTTCTTGCCAATTTTATCTAAGTTTTGAGCTTGAAAATGGAGGCTTGTAAAAAGTAATAATATTATGTGTAATAAATATTTATTCACGAAATCCTAGTTATTTATTACAAAAGTGATATATCCACTATCATATTCAGAAACTACTTTTAATATATAAGTTCCTGTTACAGGACTATTCAACTGTATATACTCATTAATAGCATCGACTTCAAAATATTGGTTATTTACGTAGGTGTTTCCGCTAATGTCTTGAATCGTAACAACAGCTTGTTGTTTTTTGAAAAATTCAATATTTAAATTAAAATTACCATCATTCGGATTGGGATATAAAACAACAGATTTTATACCGTTTTGATTGGTATAATTAGCAAAGGTAGAATCAAACTCTGCTGAATTCACCCATTTACTTATGCTTATATTACAAGATCCAAAATAAGCAGTCATTGTTATTTCAAAATTTCCTGTATCAGGTAATATAATAACAGGAGAGAGTGTGTTACTATCTAATACCTCTACCTCGCTAGGAAAAATCCAGCTAGTACTATCAGCCGGAGGAGTACTAACATCCACCAAAACAACCGTGTCAGATACAAAATTATAAGTTGACACTAAAAACAAAGGATTTGGTAAATTACTATTTGCATCAATTGTTTCGGTAAAATTATAATCACAACCTAAAGAATCTCTTACTGTAATTGGATAGGTTCCGGAGATAAGGTTAGAAAAAATAGGTGAATTTTGAAAAGTTACGCCATTATCTATAGAATAGACAAAAGGAGCCCATCCCCCAAATACATTTGCTATAATTTTTCCGTCAGTATCACTGGCACAAGGTTGAAACGATTGAAAATCTGAAGTTGGTTCCGGTGGAATATTTATAAAAACCGTATCTGTTCCATAACAAGAATTATCTCCAAAAACTTCTACAACAGCATAAGGAGAAACACCTCCTATATAATTTGCAGAAACAGTAGTAGAAGCATTATCCCACAAATAATTAACCCCGGTAATTGCATTACCCAAATATTGAACGTTCAACGAAATAGTTGCATTATCACAAACAGTAGTATCATTACCTGCAAAAACAGAAATTTCAGGAATAAAACCAACTGAAACACTATCCGTAAGCAAGCAACCGCTACTGTCTTTGGTTACCGTTAAATAATATGTTCCTTGTGTGTTTACTACTACAGGATTTGCCGAAGGAGAAATACTTGCCCCTGTCCATTCTAAGGTAGCTGGAGAAACAGATGTTGAACCGTTTAACGTTACAGAATCTAACGAACAAGTTAAATTAGGAGAAAGAGGCAGTATAACATCTGGTTTGGTTGTGTCTGAATCAATCAAAACTTGCTTGTAAATAGAACAACCATTTAACGTATCAACAGCAGTAATATAATATGTTCCGCCTGTAGTAATTGTTATTGAATCTCCAAACAGTAAGCTGCTATCTGCATTTGTCCAATTCGTTACTGCATCAATATTAGTTGATGTTGTTATTAATTCAATAGAATCATTAGCGCAAGTTATCGTTTCTAAATAAGTAATTGGAGAATAGTTGGGATAATTTAAAATACCCAAATCCGGAGGTGTATTATCCAAATTTACTATTGCAGCTTGAGAGCTGTCTGCACAACCGTTAATTCTATCTGTAACAATTAATCTATAGGTTCCGATAGCGGAAACTGTAATAGGGTTTGAATACAAATTCCCATTATATCTCCACGCAAGCGAGTCGGATGAATTAACCGAACTACCGGTAAAAACTCTTGATGTTACAGCACAGGTTAAATCATAAGGTGTAGGAATTGTATTTGCTACCGGTTTAACCGTATCTAAAGTGACTGCAACTGTATCAAAATTATAACACCCCAAAGAATCAGTTACTTGAAAAACATATTGACCGGCGTCAACAACCGTATCCATTGCACCTATTATGGATGGAAAAGGGCTATTGAGCCATTCCATGGTAATATTAGAAGATGAAGAACTTCCAATTAAAACTACCGTATCTCTAATACAATTAAGGGTGGTATCAATGCCGGCAAATGCATTCGGAATCGGATAGGAGCCAATGTTTATTATAAAAGTGTTGGAAGTAAGGTTACAATCACTTACAGGAGTTACTTTTAGTTGACCGGGGGTAAAGTTGTTATCAAATCCAATTGTTATGGAGGGAGAATTGGTAATTACGCTATCGTTTGTCGATAATGGATTATTCGAAGAGGTTTCTCTACATCCATTTCCTGTGTATTTCCATATATATTTTGCTGCATTATCTACGGGAGCAATCGTGTAAACCAAACTGTCTTTGCCTGCACATGCTAAACTATCTCCCTCAATTAATAATTTCACTTCACCTGGTTCAAGGCAATAAATTGCTAGCCCGTTAAATGGTTGGTTACGAATTGAGTCAATGAAAGAAGGGCAGTAAAAGAGCTTGTTGTCGTAAATAAATGATTCTTGATAAACACCTTGTGTGCCAAAAGTATTACTATAACTTATTGTATCTATAATAATATTGGTTGAATCATTTAATTTCCTTTTCCAAATACAAGGAGTAACATTGGTAGGTGAGCTGTTGTAATGTCGTAGTTTACCTAAAAAATAGAAATAGTCTTTGTATCTATTTATAGAAGAAACATAAAGCTCATCTTGATAAGGGGAGTAGAAAATTGGTTTGGCTGAAGGTAATGGAGAGGGAGCATTAGGATTGTAAATCGTATCAATTGAGTGAGCGTTTTCAGAGTTGTATTCATAAATCGTATAGCCCATATAGGCAAGATGTATAGGGCCTGATTGAGAGAAGCTTAATGGACTAATAAAAGTTGTGTCTGTGTATTTTACAGCTCCGAAAAAATTATAGATACCCTGTAGATGGTCAAGAAATGGAAGGACGGTGTCTCCATTATTAATCAAATATCTATCATGCCCTTGAGAGTACGCAATAATTTTATCTTTAACCAAATGCAGTTTAACAACAGAGCCATTATTATAATAATTTTGTCCAAAGTTAGTTGAGGCTAAGTCAGGTAAAGTGAACGCAGTTATATCATGTAGGGAGGTGCCTGTTGTTTCAGTAAAGTCAAAATCACCGCTGATAAATAAAGTATCATTGGAAATTATTGAACTTTCAACCAAGAAAGACATGCCGGTTGCAAAATCCGGATCCCAAGAGTTAAGAACAAAATTACTGTTGTTAATACTTCTAAATAAGCAAAAACCGACATGAGAATCGCCGTTTACTTGTTGGAATGTTCCTCCAATAAAAATGTATTCGTAAGTGGTTTTGATACCGAAATATGTTACTTTCTTTTTATAATAAGAAACTGTTTTGATTTCTGTAATCTGTCCTCCGGTAAAAGAGGCATCTGTAATGTTGCTAAATCGCTGTGGTTCAACAGGGTATAGAGTGGTTTTGGAGATAAATTGCAACCCGTTTGAAGGATGACCGTTTATTGTTGAAAAGTTACCGGCCAAAAGATAATATTGTTCATTAGTATTATATGTGTTTATATTTGCGATGTCATTAATATAACCGCCTTGATTTAATTCTATATTAGTGTTTAGTAAAATTTGTCCGAGGTTGTCCGTGGTAAAAAATGTAAATAAAAACACAAAATAAGCGTATTTTATTATATTTGTCATAAATTATTAAAATAAGTGATGAAGAGTGATTTTTTTTTCAAAAATAGTGATTTTTTTCAAATTAGCAAGATTTTACTTTTGTTTGCTCGGTTGTTTCTCGTAAAATTAAATTTTTTAAGTCAAAATAATGATTTAATAAGTAAAGTTTATGCTTTGCATGATGAAGTTAGCGACCCGAATAAGCAAGTTGGAAACCTTAACCCTGATAGTGTTCCTAGTTTACCTATTGGTTTAATGAAAGAAATTAATGGGACAAAGTATATTATTGCTATAGATAGCGCTGAGTTTACACCAGAAGGAGCCTACTTTAATGCTTATATGGCATTAGAGTTTCCCGGTGCAGACAGACGAATCGCCTTTGCTGCTAAACACATCAAATTTAATCCTAAAGGCGTAGTGGGGGGAGAATTAGCTAAATTACAACTTGTCTCTGAGCATTATATTTCTCTTGGTCCAAATACAGAATTGCATTTATCTCCGGATGGAACAAACTATATAGAATGGGATTGTAACGGGTTTAAGTCTGTGAACCTTCATGGGGATTTTCGTTTTTCCGATGGAATTTTAATTCCGGATAGTTCGACAACTGACACCATAGTGAAAGCTGATTTTCAGGTTCATGTAAATGATATTCATAATATATTGGCAGAGGTTAATTTTTCTCCTTTTCAAGTGCGAGGTTTGAAGGGGTTTGCTTTTACTATCAGTGAAGCGTATGTTGATATGAGTGATTATGTTAATCCTCAGGGAATGATTGTTCCATCAGATTATCCGGATGGTAGTTCAACTCTATGGAGAGGATTTTACTTAAAAGAATTCAATGTTAAGGTTCCTTCTGAAATTGCCAAAAAAGGAGAGGCGACAGAGATTTACGCCCATGATATGTTGATAGATGATGCAGGGGTCTCAGGAAGTTTTGGTGCTACAAATATAATTGACGTAACTGAGGGAAATATGAGCGGTTGGGGGTTCTCCGTAGATGAATTGAATATTGAGCTTACAACCAATCAATTGACAGGAGGGGGTATGAAAGGAGAAATTGAAGTTCCTCCATTGGATAATAACCCGATGAAATATGAAGCGTTTGTTTCTGCTAATTCTCAAACAGATGAAGTAGATTTTAATTTTACAGTAAAACCTGAATCAGCTATTTCTATGAATTGTTTTGCATCTACTTTAGAGTTGTATAATTCTTCTAGTATGAGTATCCAAAAACAAAATGGAGAGTTTAAACCTACTTTAAAACTAAATGGAAAACTTCTTCTTGAAAGAACAGTATTTAAACTCTCGGGAGTTGATTTTCAAAATTTAACAATTGTAACAGAAGCCCCTTTTATAACGGATGGCGTTTTCGGTTTAATTTCAGATGCAACTACAAATACAGCTAGTAATCTCTCTAATTTTCCGATTTCGGTTTCCAATATTTCGCTTGGAATAAATCAAGGTCAAGTTGTGTTAGGTACTGATTTGGCAATTAATTTATCCGGGAGCAATCAAAGCGGTGATGGGAGTTCTTTTTCAGCAGAAACGCATGTAAATGTTTATTCAATTGCAGAAGAAAAACAAGCTGATTTTTTAGGTTCATCATTAGGCTCTGGTTCTAAAATGGTTTGGTCGTTTGATAAGCTTATTGTTAGTGATATTAATCTGGATATTCAAACTCAACCTTTCAAATTAGCAGGGGTAATTTCTTTCAAAAAAAATGATCCGGTTTATGGTAACGGCTTTTATGGTGCACTAAATTTAGAAATACCAAGTGTAATGGAGGGGAGCATGTATTTAGGATGTGCATTTGGGAAAATAAATGGATATAAATATTGGTTTGTTGATGCTGCGATTCCTGTTGATATTACGTGTGGACAAGTAAGATTAACTAGTCTTATAGGTGGAATGTCTAATCACATGACAGGACAGAAATCCCAAAGTGATATTTTATCTCAATTATCTTCCGGTGCAGCATTAAATGGCGGTTCTCAAACGTATATTCCGGATAAAAATTCAAGTATTTCATTTAGAGCAGGTGTTGGGATACAGCATTTTCTGAAAGAAGAAGCTTTCAACGGAGATGTGTTATTCGAAATCAATTTTAATGCAAACGGAGGTTTAAGCAATATTTCCTTAATTGGAGATGCTTATATGTTAGTTAAAAGGGCTGAAAGAGAAAATGCAACACAGTATGTTCACGGAACAGTTTCTATTTTATACGATAATGTAACGGAGGTTTTAGATGCTCAGTTAACTGCGAATGCTCAATTTTCCAATGCTATTACAGGAAGTTTATGGTCTCAAGTTTACATAAGTCCGGATGAATGGCATGTTTTTATGGGAACTCCTTCAAATCAAGCTACAATTAATATTGCTAATTTTTCTTCTGCAAATGCTTATTTGATGGTTGGTCAGAATTTACCTCCAATGCCTCCACCTCCACCTCAAGTTTTGCAAATTTTTAACAATGCTTCGCTTGGTAGTCAAAGAGATGATGTTGCAATTGTAAGTGGGGATGGAATTGCCACTGGTGTCAATTTTAATATTTCGTTTAATAAGGTCGTACCCTTTGGTCAGGGTAATAAATATACTATTTATGGTATGGGAAGTGCTGGAGCAGGATTTGATATGACTTTATATAACTATGGTCCAAGTGCTCATTGTTCTGGAAGTTCAGAAAGAATTGGCTTAAATAGTTGGTATCTGAATGGTCAATTATATGCGTATTTCATGTTGAATATAGGAATAACAGGAAGGTTGACTGGTAATGACTTTGATGTTTCTTTGCTCAATGGTAATGCAGCTCTAATTTTGCAAGGAAAACTACCTAAACCCACTTATGTTAATGGGGCGGTGGCGTTAAATGCTACTGTACTTTCTGTAATAAACGTTAATTTGGATTTTGATTTCGAATTTGGTAATAATTGTACAATCGTTCAATGATGAAACACTTTGTATTAATATCGTTAATCCTTTCCTTTGTTTTTGATGGAATAGCCCAAGTTAATAGCAATGTTGATTTTGCTTCAATGTCTTTTGTAAAAAAGGATACCATTCTACTACGTTGGGCTCCAACAAGCGTAAAACTTTTGAAAAGCGGGCTTGAAAATGGTTTTATTATTGAAAGGATTGATGGTTTTGACCAAAATAATTTTGAAAGAAACCCTACTTTGAAAACTTTCATTCTAACACCTTCAATAGAAAAATTAAAGATTAATTCTAACAGCGAAAAAATAAAGCAATATGTTTCTATAATTGAAGCTTTTACCAATGATAATTCAATGAAAGTTGAAGATCAATCATACCTGTTTGGTGTATTGTTGTTAACAGCTGGAGCAGATAAAGACTTAGCACAATTACTAAACCTAAGCTTTATAGACACGTCTATTAATAATCAAACAAAATACACTTATAGAATTAGTATAAATGCAAAAGAAAAGAGAATATTTACTACAAAAGTTAATGCTGCCATTCTTTCAAAGACTTCTGATTTTAAATCTCTAATTGGAAAGGCAACGCACAAGCGGAAAGAAGTTTTCTTACAGTGGAACGCAAAAGAACTTCAAGCAGATTATTCGGCATATTGGATTGAAAGGTCCACTGATTCAATAAACTTTAATAAAATCAATAAACTTCCCTATTTCTTTTTCAAATCTTCGGATGAAAAAGAGAAAGAGTTAATAGATTATATAGATACGAGTGCTGTTGAAGGAGAGACTTACTATTACAGAGTAAGAGGAATAACACATTTTGGAGAACCTGGAGGATTTTCAAATATCATTAAGATAAAGCTAAAAAGAATCCTAAAAGGATATGTTAAAATTGATACAATTTTTGCCGATAGATTTGAACGTAATATTAGAGGTCAATATATTCCTGTCAACAGCAAGGATGAAAAAATATTAAACGAATTTATATTATTTAAATCAGATAGTATTTCCTCGGGGTTTAAGCTTGTTGCTAGTCAATCCTCACCTTCATTACAATATGATTTTAAAATAAATAGTTTGGTTGAAAGTGGAGATAGAAATTTTTATAAAGTGGGTGCTGTTTCAATTGATAATGATACAATATTTTCTTTTACTCGATATTTTTTTACTTTGGATCAAATTCCTCCATCCCAACCGAAAGAGTTAACAGGAGTGATTAATGACTCAGGGGTTGTTTCTTTAAAGTGGGTGGCAAATCCTGAAGGTGATATTAGGGGTTATCGAATATTTAAAAGTAACTCTTTAAAAGAAGAATTTGTTGAAGTTTCTACTGAATTAGTAAAAACTACTTTATATACTGATACACTGCCTTTAAATACACTTACTCCTGAAATCTATTACAAAATAGCGGCTGTAGATTTAAATTACAATAATTCCCCTCATAGTGAGGCTATAAAGTTAAATAAGCCTGATACTATTTCTCCGGTAGCCTGTGTTTTTACAAAATATTCTTCTAAGGAAAATGGAATGTTGCTTTCTTGGAATAATTCTTCCAGTAAAGACATTGAATCGAATCAATTAATTCGGAGAACAGAATATGGGAATGAGATAGTTTTGGCAAAATGGAGGGATACCACTTCTTTATTTGTTGATACTTTAGCTGAGTTGGGTAAAAAGAACCAATACTATATTACAACTTCAGATTTAAGTGGGAATATATCTATTTCAAGTCCGATTACAGTTATTTATGAGACAGGAAAGAGACCATCTGTAAAAGAATTAAAAGCGGAAGTTGATAGGGTAGGAAAACAAATATCATTGAGTTGGAAAAAAATAGATGAAGAAATTTACTGTATTAAAATATATCGAATTAAGGATGGTGGAAAATATAAGCTATTGAAAACTATTCGAGATTCTTCTGTTGAGGAGTTTGTTGATAGAGATTTGTATATTAATAATAAGTACACATACAAAGTAAAGGTTATTTACAAATCAGGAATATCCTCTTTGTTTAGTGATGAAATAACGGTTTTTTATTGATTTAAATTTTGTGATTACAGTGAGTGCTGTTTTTTTAGCTATTCCACGTTAAGGATAGAACGGCGTGTTTGAACTCCTTTTGGTTTGTTGCATATATGCAAACCAAAAGAGTGAGTAGTGATAGCCCGACCATTACGGCGTTAAAAAGTAGTGGAGTGCAACGGAACTGCTTTTTTATGCTGTAATGGGAACGCCCAAATTATTTTCCTAAACCAAGCAAAACTAAATAAAATACCGGAGCTGTTAGTACGAGTGAATCCAACCTGTCCATTATGCCTCCGTGTCCGGGTATGGCGGTTCCTGTGTCTTTGATTTGTAGTGTTCGTTTGAGGGAGGAAATGAGGGCGTCGCCTAAAAATCCGGCTACGCTTAGTAGTAATCCGGTTATTGATAATTCTGTGTGTGTGAAAGGGGTAAAAAAATAAAGCAAGTTGGCTAAAAGTACCGTTGAAAGAATGCCTCCGATAAATCCTTCCCACGTTTTGTTGGGGCTGATTGTGGGGATTATTTTGTGTCTGCCGAAAAGATTACCCCACGTGTATTGAAATACGTCGTTGAGTGAGGTTAGTGTAATGAGGAATAGAAATAAGCCTACGTTTGTTTTTAGAATTAAAAGCGTGAAACTCAGTAAATATCCACTTGCAAGCAGTGAAAACATCAGAAGATTTTGTAGTCGGCTTTTTTGTGTTAATCGTGTGTAGATTAATGCTGTTACCGTGAATAGGGGGATTGTGAGAAAAAAAAACAATGGGTGTGAACTGTTTATGTATTGGTTGATTATCAGTAAAATACCGATGTATAGGAATGGGCGTTTGTCGGTTTTGAGAGGGATAATGCCAACGAGTTCCTGAAAAGCCATAGCGGAAACCCAGCAGAGTATAGTTGAGCCGACCCAAAAAGGGGTTGTTGCTACTGCAAAAATTCCGATGATGATATACCACCACGATTTTATTTTGAGAAGTAGTAAGGCGGAATTATCGTCTTTTTTTCTTTGTTTTACTGTCCAAACGATGAGGGTAACAATGCCGAGTAACCCGAAAATGACCGCAAAGAACGTGTAAATACCCACTTGTTGTGTGCTTAGATTCATACAAGCGATTTTTTTAATCGAATGAATGTACTGATTGCAATTAATATTGATGCAATAGCAAATATATTTCCGCTGTATTGCTGTGCAAAATCGTTCCAAAAATAATACACCAAACTATATAGTCCGATAAATAAAGCCCGGTCACTTTTTCCCATAGGACCATCGTATCGGCGTTGTTTACCGAGAGCTTTGGACAATACACCTGCAAACTCGTTTAAAACACTTAAAAGAACAAATATCCAAATAGAAGAGGAGGATAAATTTGGCAAAAAAGCAAAAGGTAAAACGATGGCTATATCCGAAAGTACATCTCCGGTTTCGTTTAGGATTTCGCCTAATTGACTTTGCATATTGTAGGTTCTTGCCATCATTCCGTCCAAGGCGTTTAGCATCATCCGAAGGAGTAAACCCAAGGGAAGAACAAGTATCAACTTAGGATATTGTGCGGAAATAAGCACACAAATCCCCAGTAAAAAAGATAATACAACGGAGGCTATCGTTATTTGATTAGCAGATACGCCCCATTTGTACAATTGACTTAAAATAGGGCGTAGTAATTGTTGAAACTTAGGCTTTATTTGGTAAAGGGAAATCATTGTTCTTTTTCCAATACTTCTATGCCTTTTTGCACATCTTTATCAAAAGGCATAACAATGAGTTGACGGGCATTTACGTCAAACAAATAAGTAGCGAGTTCAGCTTTTAGTTGATTCTTAATTCGTTCCTTGGACTTTTGGAACTCTTTTTCGTTTTTACTGATTCCTGTTTCCTCTTCGGTGTATCGGATAAATTCGTTCAGCAGTTTATCGGATACTTTAAATTTTTGATTAAATTCCTCAACATTGTTATAGTGTAGTTTCTCTCTGTTTTTATCAATATAATCAAAGCAAAAATCTCTGAAAGCCGGAGAATATACCAAATGCGTGTAGTAAAACGAAGCTCCTGCCGTATCAATCGGTACAAAAACATCCGGCATAATGCCGCCACCACCATAAACTACTTTGCCTTTTGGTGTTACAAATTTTTCAAGATTATCAAAATGAGCACTGTCTTCATTTGCCAATTCGCCGTGTTCGTAACGGTTGATAATATCTGCTTCATAGTCGATACCCTCGCCATATTCTTTCTGAATACATCTTCCCGTTGGTGTATAATACCTCGAAACGGTCAATCGCATCTCAGATCCATCCTCCAGTTCAATGGGTTGTTGTACCAAGCCTTTTCCAAATGAGCGTCTTCCCACAATGGTAGCTCTGTCATTGTCTTGCAACGCTCCGCTAACGATTTCACTTGCGGAAGCCGTAGCACTGTTAATCAGTACGACAACATCTCCGTTTTCAAAATTACCGTAGCTTGTTGCAAAAGTTTCCCTTTTAGGTTGATGAGCACCTTTTGTATAAACGATAAGTGTACCATCGGGCAAAAATTCATCGGCAACACTTACGGCAGTGTGCATATAGCCACCTCCGTTGTTTCTTAAATCCAACAGCAAAGACTTGATTCCCTTGCGTTTTAAATCTCCGATAGCTACGGCAAATTCACGTCCTGTTTTATCTGAAAAATTATCAATTTTAATATATCCTATACTGTCTTGAAGCACGTAATACGCATTAATGGAAGGCAGCGGTATATCACCGCGTATAATATCAATTTTATGTATTTTCCCTTTTCTGAAAACGGTCAATTCTACCGGAGTACCGCTTTCTCCTTTTAGTTTTTTGTGTACATCCTCAATCGAAAGATGCACCCCCGCAATGGTAGAATCATCAACGGCGATGATTCGGTCAGAAGGTAAAATACCCGCTCTTTGAGCAGGTCCACCTTCGATAACGTTGGTTACCATCAACGTATCTCTCAATATGATAAAACGAATACCAATTCCCCCGAAATGACCTTGCAAACGTTCGTTCTCAGCGATACGGTCTTTAGATGAAATATAGGCAGAATGCGGGTCAAGGTCTTTTAGCATATCCTGTATCGTACTTTCGATTAATTTAGGTCTATCAATCGAATCCACGTAGCGTTCTTCAATAATATCAATAACATTTAGCAGTTTGGATACCTCTTCGTGGTGCGTAATGTTTTTCTGCGGGACAAACGTTCCTGCTCCAATATAATAAGCCAAAGCCGAGAAAACAGCAATCAGTAAAGGAGTTAAAATAATGTAATTTCTCATTGGATAATTGTATCTAATCTTCTATGTCGTTTATTTTGGTAATCTCAACCCCTACTTTTTTCAAAAACTCAAGCCCTTCCGTGTTTTTGTACTCATCAATGTAAACCAATCGTTTAATTCCCGACTGATGAATCAGCTTAGAACAATCCTTACAAGGCGAAAGCGTCAGATAAAGCGTAGCCCCTTCGCTACTGTTTGTACTGGAAGCCACTTTAAGAATGGCATTAGCTTCGGCATGAAGAACCGACCATTTTGTGTTTCCGTTTTCGTCCTCACAGCAATTTTCCATACCCGAAGGCGTACCGTTAAAACCATCGGAAATAATTCTTCTCCCGCTTACAATTAAAGCCCCGACTTTTTTCCGTTCACAATGCGAAAGTTTAGACCACTCCCTCGCCATTCGCAAATAAGCTTTGTCAAAACGTTCCTGCTTAGCCATACTTTTTTCTTACAAAGATAGGACTTTTGGTGAAGTACAAAGAAATGAAAGTTCCGAATAATTGTTAATTCATCTTTTGGGCGTTCCCCTCATTTTCAAAAACAACATATCGCTCTCGCGAAACGCTGTTTTTGAAAATGAGGGTCGGGCTATCCGCTATATCTTTTGCCCTCCAAAAGGAGGGAGGGCAAAAGGATGCCGCTTCTATCCCTAACGTGGATAAAAT